>JBAYME010000032.1:0-9827 GCA_041663725.1 Minisyncoccota bacterium
GACAAAGATGGGAAATATATAATATAATTATAGCTGCCTAGCTTATAGCTAATTAGCTAATAAGTTAGAAAGCTAAAAAGCTAAAATATGACTAAATTAAATAGAATAATAAAATCTGGTTTTGTGAATTTTAAAAGAAGTGGCTTAATTTCTTGGGCTGCTGTTTTGGTGGTTACCATTACTCTTTCTGTTATTACAACTATCGTTCTTTTGCAGGCAGTTTTAAATTTTTCTTTAGCTCAGATTAAAAATAAAGTTGATGTTACTATTTATTTCAATACTAATGTGTCAGAGGAAAAAATAATGGCACTGAAGGAGTCTATTGAAAAATTACCAGAAGTTGCGAATATTGATTATACTAGCGATACAGATGCTCTAAAACTTTTCCGTGAGCGTCATGCCAATGATTACACTACTATTCAGGCACTAGATGACATTAGAGAGAACCCACTAGGTGGTTATTTAAATATTAGAGCTAGAGAAATTTCTCAATATGAAAGTATTGCTAATTTTTTAAACTCTGAAGATGCAATGGTCCTAAGTTCTGCTTCGATCATAAATAAGGTAAATTATAATCAAAATAAATTAGTTATTGACCGATTGAATGCAATAATATCAGGTGCTCAAAAGCTTGGTTTTTTAATTACACTTTTGTTGGTAATAATTTCTATAATAATTACATTTAATACTATTCGATTAACAATTTTTATTTCAAAGGAAGAGATAGGAGTAATGCGATTGGTGGGAGCTAGTAAATTACGTGTACGTGGACCATTTATGGTAGAAGGTGCGATTTATGGCCTCGTAGCTACAGTTATTACAATGATTATTTTTTGGCCAGCTACTGCCTGGCTTGGACGTAATATGACTGATTTTTTTGGTTTTAATATACATGACTATTATCTTTCTAATTTTATTCAAATTTTCTTAATGATTTTATTATCAGGTATGTTACTTGGAATGATCTCTTCATTCTTGGCAATTCGTAAATATTTAAATAAGTAAAATTAATGCAAAATAAAAAGACAAAATATATTTTTGTAGTTGGTGGAGTTATTTCTGGTGTTGGAAAGGGAATTACCTCATCTTCTGTTGGAGTTATTTTAAAAAATAGAGGTCTTTCTGTGACAGCTATTAAGATTGACCCATATATCAATGTAGATGCAGGAACGATGAATCCCACTGAACATGGAGAAGTTTTTGTATTAAAGGATGGAGATGAGTGTGATCAAGATATGGGTAATTATGAAAGATTTTTAGATATTGATTTAACTCGTATAAATTATATGACGACTGGCAGAGTATATCAGAAGGTTATAGAGAGAGAGCGTAATTTAGAATATAAAGGCAAGTGTGTGGAAGTCGTTCCGCATATTCCACTTGAAGTTATTCATCGAATAAAAGAAGCAGGTAAAAAAGCCAATGCTGATGTTGTAATCATTGAGATAGGTGGAACAGTTGGTGAGTATCAAAATATGCTCTTTTTAGAAGCAGCCAGAATGTTAAAAATTGAAAAACCAAAGGATGTTATTTTTGTAATGGTTTCATATTTGCCGACACCATCAAAGGTGGGTGAGATGAAGACTAAGCCTACTCAAAATGCAGTTCGTACTTTGAATGGTTCCGGAATTCAGCCAGATTTTTTAATTGCTCGTGGTGCTACTAATTTAGATCAAAAAAGAAAAGAAAAGATTTCAATGTTCTGTAACATTACTCCCGATAGAATTATTTCAGCTCCAGATGTAGATAGTATTTATGATATACCGCTTAATTTTGAAAAAGAAAAACTTTCAGACAAGCTTTGCGAGGTAATGGGTGCAATTTGTAAAAAACCAGATCCAAAATCTTGGAATAAATGGAAAAATTTTGTGAAGCATGTGCACAATGGCAGTAGGGTGGTAAATATAGCAATGATAGGAAAATATTTTGAGACTGGAGATTTTATTCTTTCTGATTCATATCTTTCAGTGATTGAAGCTATAAAATATTCTTCTTATATGCAAAACACTAAAGCAAAAATTTCTTGGTTGAATGCATCTGATTTCGAAAAAGATCCAAAGAAATTAAAAGAGCTTAAAAAATATGATGGCATAGTTGTGCCAGGTGGTTTTGGTTCTCGTGGTATAGAGGGGATAGTTTCTTCAATTAAATTTGCTCGAGAAAATAAAATTCCGTATTTTGGTCTATGCTATGGAATGCAACTTTTAGTTATTGAATATGCTCGAAATGTTTTAGGGATAAAAGATGCTATTACAAGAGAAATAAATCCCGAATCAAAAAATTTAGTCATTGATGTGATGGAATCACAAAAAGAATTACTTAAAAATAAAATATATGGTGGCAGTATGAGACTAGGGGAATATAAAGCTATCTTGCGTGATAAAACTATTGCACAGAATGCTTATGGCAAGAAAGAAATACTAGAAAGACATCGTCATCGATACGAAGTTAATCCAGCTTATGTAAAAGATTTAGAGGCAAATGGTTTAGTATTTTCAGGTTATTCACCAGATGGACATTTGATGGAAATTGCAGAACTTCCAAAAAGTAAACACCCATTCTTTTTGGGTACTCAATTTCATCCAGAATTTTTAGCTCGACCACTAACACCACATCCACTTTTTACAGCTTTTATAAAGGCTTGTTTGTCTAGTAATAAATAATTTTGCGGGACACTCGAGTTAAGTACCAATGAGTATAATCCTTATAAGGATATTCTAGCATATTTTAACATGTCTTTTTTAGGCAAGTGAGTCAGAAGTAGTTTATTGTTATATATAGCTCTTTTGCCGAGAATGAGACAAATGAGACACTGCAAGGGGTATACTAAGTTTTAGCAGAAGTGTTGCATTTACATTTTGAATGTACCCTTAGAAACCTTTACACCACAACATAAAAATGTTATTGTAAAAACAATAATGTAGTTTTTTGACAATGGGTTTTGGTTATATTAGTTGGATTATTTTTGTTCCTAAATTTTAGTAATAGAAGTAATTCAATTAATTATTAACTAATACTCTATAAATATGAAAAATTTGTTTAAATGTATTTTATTTTGTTTAGCCGTAATTTTATGCCATGGCATAAATTATGGAGCTAGAAAGATGTCTCAAAAAAATGAAACTCTTCATAATATCATCATGGATGTGGATTTTTATTGTTTTGTTACAGATGGCGGTGGAGGTTTTGGTTATAGAAATTATTATAAATGGGAATATGCTAAATGGAGAAAAGATCCAAAAAGAACAATATTTGAAAAAATGATGTTTTGGGACTTAGGTATCCTTTATGATGCTACTAGCCCTCCAGAGGAATATGAGTATCCGTTATTGTAAAATTAAAAATAGTATTAATTTTAAAATTTAATGTTATGGAAGAGGGAATAAATTCTTCTCAAGAAGAAGGAGAACAGATAAGAATAAAAATAGTAGATGAACCAAAAAAAAGTTTTTTTGAATGGGCTGGTGATATGGATGAACGAAACATGGAGAGTAATCTAGAAGTACGCCTTGTTTTTTTAGACATGCTTGAAAATAAACCAGAAATTATTCTAGGACACATGGAGGAGATACTGGATTCTATGTTGCTGATGTATATGGCATATAATCCTATCGTTTTAAGTATATACGACATAGATGATTTCAATAAAAGATGGCTTGAGTATCTTAAAAATCGTTTTTTGTCTCAAAAAGTTGGCTAAAAAGTATTGTATTTTTAAAAGGGGTGGTAAATAAAATTACTATCCCTTTTTTATTTCCCCACAATATAGGTTCGAACATCACCCCAAGTGCGGAGCCAATAAACGTTTAATGGTTTTATAAAATATAGTTTTTAGTGTTTCATTTTCACATTGAATGTACCCCTTACACACTTTACACAACAACACAAACATGTTATTGTAAAAATAATAATGTAGTTTTTTGACAATGTTTTCAATGGTCATAGATATAAGTTGCTTAATGTTTAAGCATTTTATAGCTATGACTATTGTTATAGTTCCTGCTTCGGATCAGAGCAAACTAAAAATAAGGCAAATTAGCCTAAGGAGGTTTAAATGGAAAAAAACTCTAATGCGATTGGTAGAATCCCAATCAATGACATTAATGCAATTTTTAAAATGATGATGAAAAACGTCGGAACTGATAATGCCGAGGATGTTATTTATCTTTTTAAAAAAGGATTGTTGCGTGCTCAGTTTAATCATCCGTGTGGATGGTATGAAAAAAATGGGATAATTTATTTTACCCTTCCGCCAACACAAGGGATTACCGGCCATGAATGGATTAATATTTTTGGAGACAAAAAATTATCTTTTTCTGGTGGTGTTGCAAAAAGTCTTTTGTCGCCTAGTTTTATACCGACAAGTGGAATCGTATATGAAATGGCAATTATCACACCGAAATTTTTTAAATCACACGAAGTTCCTGTTACAAATTACTTTTTAAAAGCCAAAGAACTTGGATTTGAAAACTCTAATTTGGAAACAGCCTGTCTTTTTCGCGCAAATGATTTGGCTGACCATTTTGAGCATTGGGGAGTTTGGGCAACTTTCTTTATGGATTCACCAATCATTGATAACCCAATTAATAAATTATGGTATTTTATTCCAAGAGGAGGAAAAGAAAGGGTATTTGATGTCGACATTATCAAGAAAGAAAAAGTGTTTTATACCGGTGCTGCATTTATTTCCAGGAAAATGCAATTAATTCCTTCTTCAACTGATAGGAGTTCTCCAAAAAGGATCCTGTTTGTTGATGATAGTGAGAGTATGCATAATATTTTTAAAGCAACATGTGAAGCAAATGAGATGAATGTTGAAATCATATCAGCTTTCTCTGCTGATGATTTTCATAGAGAATGGGATAAAGATAAACATTTTGATGTTGTTCTTATGGATGGTTCATTAAAAAAGACCATTGCATCGTGTGATACCGTTCCGTTGGTTAAAAAAATAAGAGAAACATCCACTGTTCCAATTATTGCTATATCTGGAAACGATAGCTGGAATGGACTACTACTTGATGCTGGATGTAATTATAGTTTTAATAAGGATCCAAATCTTAGTGATTTGATTAGAATAATTAGAACTATTTGTGCTTAAATTTAGTATAAACCTTTATATTTACTAGTATTAGTAAATATAAAGGTTTTTTTTATTTGCGGAGGTGGTGAGATTCGAACTCACGGTTCCGATTAAGGAACGACGGTTTAGTAAACCGTTGATTTAAACCACTCATCCACACCTCCAAAGTGGTAAAACTAATATAACATAAAATTGGAAAATATGAAAAATATGCTAAAGTAATAAGGTATTAATGGAGACGTGTCAGAGTGGTCTAACGTACCTCTTTGCTAAAGAGGCAGGGGCTTCAAAACCCCTCGCGAGTTCGAATCTCGCCGTCTCCGCAGAGATTAGTTGTTATCGGATGACTCTAGGGCATTACGATATAAAAATTATTAATATTAAGAAGTTAATATATTAAACTTTTTAGCTAGTTCTGCTAGGGTTTCTTTGTTGTAAGCTCTTCCGATTATTTTATAAAGATCAAAATCAAAACTATTTAAATCCCAAAAAATATAATGAGATTCATCTGATACTGTTTCACTTGCGTACCTTGATAATGGCATAGGTATAAGATATCTATCACCATCTAGTGACATAAAAATACTACTCATAATTGGTTTGTTATAAACATTCATTCTAACCGTAACTCTACAATTATTATTAGTCTCAGGAAGACTGACTTTACCGTAAAAAATAGGACTAACTCCTCCCTTGCATACATCACTAATATCAATAGTGAATTCTGGTTTGTCCTCATGAATATAGATACCAGATGAAATGTAATTCCACTTATTGTGTTGTTTTAATGCTCTTAAAAAATCCTTTTTACCTCTAGATGTATTTCTTTTTTGAAGAAAATTAAAGAAATACCCAGTAATCAAACCGCCTATTATTCCACCAATAATAGAAATTATTATATTTAAAAATATCATTTTATGATTATATCATTAATTTAGGAGAATTAAGTAAAAAAAATAATAAAAAACTAGTCTATTTAGTTAAATTTTTACCTTAAAAAGTCTTTAAAATTGAAGTATTTCTATTTATAGTTTTACAAGGCAATTAAATTGTTTTATTTAATGTTTTTTCTAGCATATTTTTTTCTAAAGAGTATGATTTAAAAGGATGAAAAAACATCAAACAAATTTAAATATCAAAAAAACCACCAATTTCTTGGTAGCTTTTTAGGTATTTAAGTTAAATTCGAAAAAAGGTTCTTCCTAACCTTGGTCGATTTTCGAAAAACTAAAAATATTTTAATAAAACATTAACAATTTTATTCTATCATATTTAATACCTAATTATCAATTAATTTTAAAATACATGAGTAAAGGAGCAAAAACTTTTCCACTTGGTAGAGATGCTAAAACTGGTGAATTTATACCGGTAAAAGAAGCCAGGCGACATCCAAGCAGTACTACAATTGAACGAATTCCTAAATCCGGATATGGTGATACTGGAAGAAGTTGTAAAAATAGATAAGAGTTGTAAATTTATTCAATAACTAATATGCAATTAGAATGGATAAAATGTGATGGTGATAGATGGTGTAGTTTCACAAATGTGGATCTTTCACATTCTCATTTCGATGACATGAAAGGAGTATACGTGATTTTCCAAAAAGAAGGAAAAGTTGTAAGATTAGGACAAGGAATTGTAAAAGATAGAATTTCTAGCCATAGAAAAGATTATCTCATTACAAAACATAACCCAATATACGTCACATGGGCTAAAGTAGACAGATCACAAAGAGACGGAGTAGAAAAATTTTTAGCAAACAAATTTAACCCTATTATTGGTGATGCATTTCCAAATGTGATACCAATAACTGTAAATTTGCCTCAATAGTTATTAAAAATAATTAAATTAAAAAATACCTCTTAGGAAGAAGGGGTATTTTTTAATTTATAATTATTATTTTATTTTTTACACTTATTCTCGACTTAAAGCACCCCATCAATTCTCTTTTCTCTTCATTAGTGCCATCTCTAAGAATATATTGAGCATAAGTTTTTAAATCTATTTCTTGGTGTTTTGTTTCTTGTTTGTTCACTCCCAACACTCCTTTATTAAATTTATTGTGACGTTTTAATTCTTCTTCAAACTTCATCTGAATCCCAACATCATTCATATTAATTTTATCTATTAATTTAATAAGCTGTTCAATAAGCTCTTCTTCTCTTAAATACTGACTTTTACAATTTCTGTCTCTTGACCTACCACAACCATAGTAAATATATTTAGCCACAGTACCATTTTTAAGTTTTTTATATTTTTCTTCAGCTGATATTCCAGAACCACATAACCCACAAGTCATTAATTTAGTGAAAGCAAATTCATGACTTTCTCTAACTATTACATCTCTTTTTAATTGTTGATTCGCTTTTTCGAATAATTCTTTAGTAATTATTGGTTCATGTTTTCCTTGATACCAATTGCCAGATTTCTTAGGATACTCAAATTGTCCATAATATATTGGATTCTCTATTATTCTAAATATACTTCCTGGTGGTAAATTATGATTACCAATTGTTTTGAAATTCAATTCAAATTTTAACCAATGATATATCTTTCTACCTGACCATTTTTCATACGCCATCTTTTCAAATATCTTTTTAATGATTGGAGCTCTATCTGGATCCTGGATAATTTGACACTTCTTATCCATCAACTTTTGATTCAAATATCCCACTGGTGCCATCCCAGGCCATAACCCCATTTCTACTCTTGTTCGTAGTCCTCTTTTAACATTGATACCTCGATTGTCATTTTCTAATTTTGCTTGTCCACATAAAATCATCAACATAAATTTATCGTTCGGAGAATTCATAAATCTTTGTCCAAATGTTCTTATGTCTTGAAGTAAATTTGCGTCCATTAAATCTACAACTTGTCCCAAGTCTCCAGCATTACGACTAATACGATCTGGTGCCCAAGTGAGAATGCCATTAAATTTTCCTTCCTTAATCTCGCTAATAATTTCATTGAATACTGGTCGTTGCCCCGTTTCCTTTGCACTATGAGATTCTCGCTTCATACATACAATCTCCAAATTTTCTCGCTCAGCTAACTGGAGCATTTCCTTTATCTGAGAATCTATTGATAATACCTGACGCTCCTCTGACTCAGTTGATTTACGTGCATAAAGGCAATATTTAACCTTTACAGGTATTGGCTGTCTGGTTATCCCCATCATTGGCATTTGTGCTGTTGTTTGCATACCTAATCAATGACGCATATACCTTTTGAAGTCTAGATAATTGGAGTTGATAGTGTTGATAACTAAATCATTAAATAATTCTTATATTTAAAATTAAAATGATAAAATATATGCATGGATAAAATAGATACCTATAATTTAAAATTTAATGAATATTATCTTAATAATTTAAAACGCTCAATGCCTGGTTTTCATCCATCGGTTATTACTTGTAAAGATTGGCCAATTATTAAATTCAACATTGGAACTATTAGTAAAAAAATTTATGAAAAAATTAATCCAAAGTGTATAGAAAAAATTGCATACAAATTAATCGATATTAAAATGGTTTATGTCTTTCTTCAAATTGGGGAAAACGATTTAAGTCGAGGACCTATTTTAATTGTTGGGAATAATGAAGTTGAAAAACTTAATCCTAATACTTTACATCTTTTACAACAAGTTCATTATAGAGTGTATTTAATTTCCGTATTAACCGAAATGTTGCTTGATTTACTACAGCTTATTTATTCTAGCAAAATTGAAGATCATTCTAAAAATAAATGGAATAAGATATACAAAAAATTAAACCCGAAAATTCAAAATATTTTTCCAGCAAGTGATTTTAAGAAGTTAGTTGCTTTTAAAAATAAATACAGAACCGCAGAATTACATAAGTTTTCATCCATCCGTGGTTTTATTTCAAAATCAGAATGGAGTCATTTTCAACAAGAGGAAAAAATTCTTCAAAAAATAATTGCACGTCTTTCTGAGTCATTTAATTAAACTGTTGATAACTCGGCTACACAAATTTATTAATTTAAAACTAAAGTGATTTATTTCTGAAATATAAACAAATGTTCGTGCATTATCAATAAAAAATTTGCTTCTTTTGACTTATTTACCCAAAATCCAGTAGCCTTACAATTGAATTGTCTCTTTATGATATCTTCCTTAAGTCTAAATCCAACTTTTAAAAACCTTTCCATAACTTTAAAAGCCAAAGGTTGATACATTTTATTTCTTCTGGTATCTCCCATTAGAATTGCACAATATTTTCCAGGTTTTAAAACTCTATATAATTCTTTTGATACTTTTTCTATCTCATCAACAAAAGCATCTATATCGTGAATATTTGATAAATCATCTTTAAGTTTTCCGTCACTGTATTTTATTATATCTGCATATGGTGGATGGGTTAAAACAAAATCAATTTGATTATCTTTAATAAAAGATATATCACGAGCATCACATTTTACTACTCTTTGTTTTGATTTATTCGGCACATCAAATTCTAAAGACTTTTTTGTTCTCTCTAGTGCTTCTTCATTTACATCAATACAAGTAATATGTCGATTAAGTATCTTTGCTTCTATAGCTGTTGTTCCACCACCGATCATGCAATCAAGCAAATGATCTTTTTCGTTTGAGTAACGCAAAATCAAGTTTCTCACAACTTCAGGAGACCAGTTGCCACGCCAGTCAGATTTATGAGTAGCCCAACTACCACGCCTAGGGAAAGCCCAAACGGTTGTACATTCCATCTCAAAATTATCTGGATGA
>JBAYME010000033.1:0-9669 GCA_041663725.1 Minisyncoccota bacterium
TTTCTAAGTTTTAAAATAAATTTTAAAAATGCATTATAAAATTCTAATTTATATTCTAGGCGATGTGGTCCGGCACCACCGTTGGGGAAGTATCCAGTGATGACTGCTAGATTTTTTAAACCCATAAAATTTTTATAATGAGCGACGATTAATCTTCCTTCATCATCAAGTTTTTTAATGCCCATTCCATATTCAATTTTATTTGGTTTTATTTTTGAATAAATGGCGACACCACTGTATCCTTTTTTAATTTTCGGATGAGAAAAATAAGAAAAATATCCAGGAATATTTCTGACTTCATCTGGTAGTTGGTCTGGTTCAACTTTTGTTTCTTGTAAGCATAAAATATCCACTTGATTTTTTCCGCCAGAGGCGGATCCGCCTCTGGCGGAAAAAAGGGGATTTAGATATCCTTGTTTGGCAGTTGCCCTTAATCCGTTAGTGTTCCAACTCACAATACGCATAAAGTTAGCTATTTTTGAAATAAAGTTTCTAGTAAAATTGTGTCTATTGGTCTATTTGGTATGTGCTTGTTTGTTTGGTGAACAACTTTTAGTTTACCTTCGAATATTTTATTAATTTCTTCTTTTTCAAAAAAATGATAATGCACACCGTATTTTTGAAAGTCACCAGATTCTGAACCCTTTGGGTAAAACTCAAAGAAGTGTTGAGTCTCACGGGAGAGGGAAACATTTAAATAAAAACCACCAGGTTTTAATACACGAGTTATTTCAGATGCATATTGTTCCCAGTCTTCTCTATATAAATTTTCTAATAAACCAAAATCACAAATACCATCAAAACTTTCATCAGCAAATGGAATATCTAAAACGTCTGCTTCCATAAATTTTAATTTACCTTCTAGTCCCCAGTTTTTTATTTCTGAATTAGTTTTATCTATAATATTTTTTTCAAAATCTATACCGATAACCTTAAAACCCGAATCAGCTAATTTTTTTGCAAAGATTCCTCGCCCAGAGCCAACGTCTAAAATAAAAGAACCAACTTTTAAATTTTCTGTGAGTTTTATTCCTTTAGTTTCCTCTGGTAAGTGTGTCCAAATATCTACACCGTTTTTATAAGCAGTCTCAAAATACTTTTTGTGTTCGTGGTATTGCATGTTTTAATTATAACATTATAAAAATAAACTGGAACATTATTGCCTGCTGTGAAACTTTTTATGCACTTCTCTTAATTGTTTATCGGTGACATGAGTATATATTTGAGTTGTGGCTATATTTGAATGCCCTAACATCATCTGTACACTTCGTATGTCAGCACCGTTAGACAGTAAATCAGTTGCAAATGAGTGACGAATAACATGAGGAGTAACCTTTTTAGAGATTCCAGCCTTTATGGCGTATTGTTTAACAAGCCTTTCTATCGACCTGGGTGTTAATCGGTCACAAGACTTTTTAGTAGCCAAAATATTTACAAACATCGCCTCTTCCATATCTTTTCTTTTTATTAGATATTCTTTGATTGATTTTTTTGCACTATCGGACAAAAATACAACTCTAACTTTTTCACCTTTCCCACGTATTGAAAATTCATCTTTAGACAAATCCAAATCTCTATTTAATGAAGTGAGCTCCGATACACGTAAACCAGTAGAAAAAAATAATTCTAAAATTGCTTTATCTCTTAAGTTTTTTAAATCAGTTCCGTTCGGGCCAGTGAGTAGTCTATTTAATTCTTCTACTGTAATTAAATCCAGACTCCTTTCTTTTATTTTAGCTAATTCAATCCTATCTGGTGGAAGGGAAGCTATACCCCTTTTCATTAAATATTTTAGAAAAACCCTTAAGGCAATTAAATAATAGTTTTGTGTATTTTTTTTCATTGTACTGCTGATTTGCCCCCGAACCTTTACACCACTTTGTCTATTGAGGAAAAGTCTAAACTCTCTGATATTTTCATCAGTTATGTTTTTTGTACTGGAAACTTTTGTAAATTCAAAAAAACGAGTTAAATACCTATTATAGTTTTCTACTGTTTTTAGACTAGATCCTTTTTCGATCTCGAGGTATTCTAAAAATTCCCTTTTTATTTTTTCTATTTCATTTGCCATATATAAAGTATATCACGTCGCACAATATTTCAAATTTGCATTTTTAGTAAATATAGAATAATGTAAAAAGAAATGGAGATAGAACCTCCAATAAAGAGTTTTTAATAATATAAAAAATAAATAGTATGATAGATTTGAGAAAAAATTTTCCAATTTGGAAAAAAGTCAAAGTTGGTAAAATGGATGTTGTTATTTTGTGTGATGATGTATTAAAGTCTGGTTATAGGATAAGACCAGAGGTCTATGAAATGATTAACGATGGATTAATAAGATCTTCTTTGCCAGAAGTTGTTAATTTGGTAAAAATAACCCCAGAGGATCTTGGTTTTAAAGAGAATGTTTCCTTTTTTGAAATAATTGAAAAGGCGAAACTATTTAATCTAACGCAAACACCAAATGACCTTGCTTTCTATTTAAGTCTTATCTTAACTAAAGATGAAAATAAGGCAGGTGTTGGATTGCAGGTTGTATCTCTGATTAAAAGAAGGGGGGGGAAATGCTTATTTATTTCTTTTTAATAACGGGGATGAAAATTCAATCCAGACAGTAAATGCAGATACATTTTTTATACCCATTTATTCTGAATTAATATTTCAGAAAAAATAAAGTTACCAAACTTTATAAAATTCCGTAGCCACAAGGTTGCGGAATTTATTTTTATGTACTCTTGCAAAAATTCAAGCTTTATGCTAGGATATACAGCATGTTAGCAACAAAGAAAAAACAATTAGTTATAAAGAAAAATCAAATTCATGAAAAGGACACTGGTTCTCCTGAGGTTCAAGTAGCTGTTTTGTCTACTCAAATTGATGAATTAGCAAGGCATTTAAAGAAACACAAAAAGGATAATCACTCTCGTCGCGGACTTATCAAAATGGTAGCTGACAGAAGAAATCATTTGAAATATTTACAAAGAAAAGATAAAACTCGTTACGACAGCCTATTAAAGAAAATGGATCTAAACTAACCCACATCTGTGGGTTTTGTTTTTTTTGAGATTGATGATAGTTTTTATGCTATAATTTTAGCAGGTCGAAATTTTAATAATATTGAATAGTAAGTTAAGTATTAGGACTTAGTCACTAGTAAAATTAAAAAAACTAGAGCCTAAATTTCCTAAAGCCTAGCGCCTTTATTTATGACAGTAATTAAACACAAAGAACAAAGAGTTGGAATTTTTATAGACACACAAAATCTATATCACTCCGCTCGTAATTTATATAAAGCTCGAGTAAACTTCGGAGCAGTTTTGAGAGAAGCTGTTGCCGGTAGAAAACTTGTACATGCAGTGGCTTATGTAATCACCACTGAATCTGGAGAAGAAAAACATTTTTTTGAAGCTTTAACCAAGCTTGGTATCGAAACAAAGACTAAAGATTTACAAATTTTTCATACAGGCACCAAGAAGGGGGATTGGGATGTCGGTCTCGCTGTGGATGCAATTAAAACTGCACCACGGTTGGATACCATCGTAATAGTTTCTGGCGATGGAGACTTTGTACCACTTGTGCAGTATTTGCAAACCATGACTCAAGTAGAAGTGATGTCTTTTGGTAAGTCGACTTCGCAGAGGCTTCGTGAAACAGCAGACGACTTTGTAGATATGTCGGAGAATCCAAAGAAGTATTTAATCGGAGTAAGATAAAAAATAAATATGAAGCAAAAAATCGAGTAAAAATATTTACTCGATTTTTTGCTTTTTGGGGTAAAAATGCTAGGATAATTATAGTAGTTCGCCAGAGGCGAACGAATTTATTAGCCCCGACGTAAAGTCGGAGCCCCGACCTGATTTATTTTTTAGCGTCGGGGGTTAATCAGTTTGCTTCCAGACATATAGTAGTGTTCTTGATTTTTGGGTTAATCAATCTATTTGGTTAATCAGCAATTAATAATGAACAATACTCAAGTCTGGACACAAACTAGTTAAAAGGATATTAATCCCGCAAGAAATTGCAAATGGGGTTAATATCTTTAAAGTAATAATTATCTATCTTTATTAATCTTAAAGATTGTGTACAGATAGTATAATTTCAAATGGGATGAATAAGAAAGAGTTTAGTATTGAAATTGGTGGCAAAACAATGACCGCTATTTTCTCTGATTTAGCAGAACAAGCACATGGGTCAGTGATGTTAAAATATGGTGAGACAATTGTGCTCGCTACTGCCTGTATGTCTCATGATAAACAAAATGGATTAGGGTTTTTTAATCTGACCGTGGATTATGTAGAAAAGTTTTATGCAGCAGGAAAAATTATGGGTTCACGCTTTATACGTCGTGAAGGACGACCTAGTGAGCAAGCAGTTCTTGCTTGTCGTGTCATAGACAGAACCCTACGTCCACTTTTCGAACAATCTATCCGTCATGCTGTGCAAATAATTGTGACTGTAATTTCAGTTGATGACAATGATCCTACTATTTTAGCAGTGAATGCAGCTTCACTTGCATTGGCAGTTTCTAATATACCATGGGCAGGACCAGTCGGTTGTGTCCGTATTGGTAAATACGATACAGATGCTCTAGTTATAAATCCTTCTCAAAAATTACGTGAAAGAGATGATCAATATAAGTTTGATTTAACTGTCTGCGGAAAAAATGGAAATATAAATATGATTGAAGCTTCAGCTCACCAAACAGTAGAATCTGAAATACAAGAAGCTTTAGTGGAGGCAAGTAAAGAAATAACTAAGTTAGAAGATTTTCAAAAAAATATTGTTAAAGAAATTGGTAAAGAGAAAAGAGTTATAGAAAAAGAGACTATTAGTGAAGCTTCAGTAAAATTATTTAATGAAAATATTTTACCCAAAATGGAAGCAGCTATTTTTTCAGGACCTGGAAAGAAGGAAATTGATGCATTACATAATGTTTGGAATAAATTAGTAGCAGATAGTTTTCCAGACCAAAAAGATTTTTCTCTTGAAGACGATCTTTTTGACAATACAGAAAATGATTTAATTCATAAAAAGGCTATTGAAGAAGATGTTCGTCCTGATGGAAGAAAAATGGATGAACTTCGTGATTTGTATGCTCAAGCCGGAGGAGTTTCTAGTATTTTACATGGATCAGGAATTTTTTATCGAGGAGGAACCCACATACTTTCTGTTTTAACATTGGGTGGACCAGAAGATAGAAATTTAGTTGATGGACTTCAGTTGAAAGAAGAAAAAAGATTTATGCATCATTATAATTTTCCTCCATTTTCTGGGGGAGAAGTCGGCAGGACAGGAAGTACAAACCGTAGAGAAGTTGGACATGGGGCACTTGCTGAAAAATCTATTGCAATGGTTTTACCATCTGTTGAGGATTTTCCATATACAATTCGAATTGTTTCTGAATCTTTAGCTTCAAATGGTTCAACATCTCAAGCTGCAATTTGTGGAAGCACCTTGGCATTGATGGATGCTGGAGTTCCAATCAAGGCACCTGTCGCAGGAATAGCAATGGGTTTGATGCTTCGCGAAGCGAAGTCCCGAGGTAATCTCGAGGGACTGGAAAAATCCTTCGACTCCGCTCAGGATCAAAATCTTGAGTACAAGATTTTAACAGATATTCAAGGACCAGAAGATCATCATGGCGATATGGACTTCAAGGTATCTGGAACGAAAGATGGAATTACTGCTATACAACTCGATGTCAAAGTAGAAGGAGTACCAGTTAAAATTTTAGGTGAAGCAATGGTTCAATCAAAAAAAGCTAGACTGGCAATTATAGAAACAATTGAAAAAGAAATTCCTACACCTAGGACAGAAATTTCAATTAATGCACCAAAGATTTTAATTATGAAAATTAATCCAGATAAGATCGGTATGGTGATTGGTGGTGGAGGAAAAACAATAAAAGAGATAAAAGAAAGATCTGGAGCAGAAATAACTATTGAAGATGATGGAACTATATTCTTTACAGGAAAGGGTGAGTCAGCTAATTTAGCTAAAAAAATAGTTGAAGAAATGACACATGAATTTAAATATGGAGAAGTTCTGAAGGGTGAGGTGGTAAAGATTGCTGATTTTGGAGCTTTTGTAAAGTTGAATGATTTTACTGATGGGATGGTTCATATTTCAGAAATTGCTCCTTTGCGAGTTGATAGGGTTAGTGACTTTCTAAAAGAAGGAATGATAGTAACAGTAAAAGTAATCAAGATTGATACTGAAAGAGGTAAAATCAGTCTTTCCATTAAAGAAGCTGATAAAGATTTTTTCAACAATCCTTTAAATAAGATTTAAAAAATTTAAAGAACCTCACCTTAATCTTCTCCTGAAAGGAGAGGATAGAAAAACCCACTAGGCAAGACCTAGTGGGTTTTTATGATTTTTTTATTTATCTAGATTTTAGCTGGACACCTAGTTGAGTCAAGGTAGATGATAAGGTTGGTTTTGAAATTATTTTTGATGGTGTTTTCTGTCCTGAATTTAAGGAATTAGCTAATGGGGTCGGAAGTAGATTATTATTGGTAACTTCAATTTTTATTTCTTGAGTGGAATAAATTTGACCAGTTATAATATCTTTAAAATTTAAAACTAAAATATAACCAGCAGAAGGAATTTTACTGTTAATAGTTACATTGTTTCCATAAAAAGGACGTCTTCCTGCTGTTGGAATAATAACTATTTCATTTGTGCCATAGGTTCCTAATAAATAATTATTAATTCCAAAAATACTAGGAAATATGATTTCCCCAATGATATTTTTACTAGCACAAGTAGGACTTTTATCATTATTTACTACATCATAGGCAACAAAATTAATAGAATCACCAGCATTTATCTTGAAGATAGTTTGTTCAGGTTGTCCATGTTGATTATTCATATTTATACCCCCATTATTAGTTAATCCATAATTCATACAGATTGGAGTTTCTATTTTTACATTGAAAGTAATTTCAGAGTTTGAGATATTTTTAATTGGACCAATTGTAATACCTGTCTCTGGATCAGTAAAAATTTCTGATCCAATTGTGTTGTTATTTATAATTGTATTTGAGTTATTTTTAGTAGATTGTTGGTTGTTGTTGTAATGTAACACAACATTTTGCATTTTATTAAACCAATCTGCTGATGAATTTGGGTGCATGTTTAATAAGCGAGAAGTTTTGTTAAAAAAATTAGTGTCAGTAGATCGATAAATAAATAAACCATTCTGGTTTGAATTATTTAATGAATTATCATAACCAATTGGCTTTCTCCATTCTAAATAGATTGGAAATTCTGGAAGAGAAGCATAATTTTCTAAAGTTTGAATTTTAGCAAATTTTACAGTATTACCCATTTTTTCTAAGTCATTAATGGTATAAGTTCCTGATTCTGTAATTTTTAATGATTCTGTTTCTGGAATCCACCCCAATATCTCCTTTTGAAAAGAGCTGAAATGTTTAGCTAGTCCCCACCAACCAGAGCCCATAATGTCAAAATTATTTCCAAATTCAATTTCATCACAATTGTCTCCTAGCGTAGCATCGCCACAGTCTAAGCCATTTGAATGTTTTAGGCCTAAAATATGTCCCCATTCGTGAGCTAGTTTACCCCAGAACCATCCATCAATATCATTTGTGTTAATTATAGCTTGTGAGATATGATAAACATTATTTCCTACTGCAAAATTACCACCCACCATACTCATACCAGTTAATGAGGTTATATTATTTGGGCAGTTATTAATTATTGTGAAATTTTCATAATTATTTAAATCAATATTATTATCTAAAATAAATTGACCGATTTCTTGATTAGAGAGTGAAGCATTATAAGAAGAACAAATATTTGTAGAATTTTGATTAGAATTAATCCATCCATAAACATCTCCAGAGAAATAAATTCTTCCATAAGATTGTTCTTTGTAGAATTTTTGTAGATCACCATTGAAAATTTTATTATACATATCATTTGCACTTAATGTGGATGGTGTTGAGTCGGCTAGATTTACCAATAGGATAAGTTGCTTACTGTTTTGCGCTTTTTTTGTTAGGGTTTTTTGTTTTTCATCTTTATCCTCAATTGTCCCTATCATATTATTATTTATTCTATATCCATATATTTTAATATTTTGGTTTGGAATTAAATTATTCGAATCTATTGGATAGAAATTTAATTGTTCGTTCGTCGTATTTATATAATACTTTTTAGTGTTTTTTGTTTTAGTTAAATTATTTGAATCAAAATCATCTGTATCGATAATCATTAAATCACCAACAACTTCAGTTTTTTCTATTCCTTTTTCTTTTATTTCTGATTTTACCAAGTCCACATTATTACTAAAATTATTATATAAAGTATTTATATTTACTTTATCTAGTTGTGGTAGGGCTTTAACAATAGATTCGTTTGAGTAATTTGAAGAAATAATTTTTTCTAAAATTTCTCTTTGCTCGCCTGAGGAAGATTGAGCAATATTTTCCATTGAATTGATCGCTACGGCTGTATTTGGATTATATGAATATAAATTTTCCTCTTTAAAGAAAAAATGCCCTACAAGGATTGCTGATACTATTAATGTGGTAACCTTAATAGATAAAAAGTGTTTTGGTTTATTTTTTAAATTTTTAATTTCCATTTAGATATTATTTCATAATTTTTACAAATTAGCAAATTTGTGGCACAGTATTAATTGTTAAAATTAAGATCTTTAAGTTATAATAATAATATGGAAAATGAAAACCAAAATGAACCAAAGAATGAAGTTTTGAATGTTTCAAATAATATTTCAAAAAAACCTAGCACTATTAAAACTTATGCTGAAGATATGCAACAAGTTATTGAAAAAGGAGGAGGTGCTGTCATAAGGAAGATAATAGAAGAAGAGGAACAGAAAGAAGCCGTTGATAAAAATATTTCCCCAGAATCTACCAGAAATAAATTATTTATATTTATTAGTATTTTGCTTATATTAGGTGCAGTTGCAATTTTATTCTTTTTCTTTATTTTAAAAGAAAAAAAATCTACCGTTGAAGTAGAAGCTAAGTTTACACCACTTATTTTTGTCGACAAAACCATATATAGAGAAATAGGTTTATTAAATAAAGATCAAATAGTTCAAACAATCTTAAATGAAAGCACTACTACTCAAGTAAAAAGCGGAGGTATTGAAGCTCTTTATTTAACAGAAAATAAAAAAGTTATTGGGTTAGCAAGATTTATTTCTTTAATAAAGGGCAATTTATTAATGGATTCAAATATTTTCATTAGTGATAATTTTTTACTTGGAGTAGTCAATAAAGATGATAAAGACCTTTTCCTCATGTTAAAAGGTCGATCTTTTCTTGATATTTTTCCAATTTTGAAAAACTGGGAAAGTAAAATGTTTAATGATTTACACGGATTATTCGGTATAGAGATAAATGCTGAAACTAACTACCTCCAAACCAAAGATTTTGAGGATGGTTTTGTAAATAATAAAAATGCGAGAATTCTTCGTGATAAAGATGGTAATATTGTTTTTAAATATGTTTTTAGTAATGATAATTCAGTGATTATCAGCAATAATGATGAAGTCATAAAAGAAGTAATTTCACGATTAATTTCTTTAGATATCAAAAAATAGATTTGCCTTTAAAATTATAAATGTTATTATTTTAATATGTTAGATAAAAAGAAAATTAAAGAAAA
>JBAYME010000034.1:0-8977 GCA_041663725.1 Minisyncoccota bacterium
CTACACACCTCCCCGAAGCTTATCGCAGCTACGCCACGTCCTTCATCGCCTCTTAAAATCTAGGCATCCACCGTACGCCCTTAATTTCCTGTTAAGAAATTTAAAAACCACATTCTTCCGTTTTTAACAACGAAAGTAAATCCCGACGTAAAGTCGGGACTCCGACTTTACGTCGGAGCAAAACAAAAACAACTCTTTTTAACATGTCGAAATATTTGACCGCTCAAATTATTCAAACAAAAAGAGTTTTTCTTATCTCTGATTAAAAAGACCCATAATTAAGATATTTCTGTAAATAAATTAACTAAAAGTTATCAGGATAAGGTTTCAATTTTCAAGATTCAAGCCATTCTTTTCAAACAAAAAACCGCTTTAGAGCGGTTGTAACAGACAAATCAAACGTCTATTAAACCGGCCGTTTTAACTTGTTTTTGTTTATATTCATACTGATTATCAGAGTATATACCAAAGCAAAAAATATGTCAAATTTCTTTCTATTTCCTAATGTTTATAACTTGGGGATAAAAATTATTTAAGCTTAAATACTTAATCTAAGTTTTTTAAACATCCTAAGAACATATAATTATGAACAGTTACATTAGGACAAGTTATATCATTTTTACTAAAATCAATTTTACAAGAGCTCGAGCCAGATGCCACCTTACAATTTTTATTATTTCTACACTTATTCTCATCCAACTGAGAACACTCAACATCATCATATACACCATCAATACAAGATTTTAATTCTACTGTTTGAGTCCAACCACATTTATTGTCTAACTGGCGTTCGCATTTAGATTTTTTATAACATGCTATTTCTTTTTCTTGTTCTGGCGTAGGATTTATAGTAATACAGTTTGGTGGTAAATATAAATTTGGATCAACACAATCAAGACTATAACATCCAGCTGGAGTACAATCATTTTTTGAAATTGGTTTCTTTTCATCTCTTGCTTGTTTTTCTCCATACAAGGCAATACTAATAACTGCAATTAATATTAAAATAATTATTACCGGCACAAAACCTTTATTAGTTTTCATATATTAAATTATAATACAAAACTAATAAAACAAAAACCACCCTTCTGGGGTGGTTTTTGAAAGATATAAATTTAAATTTTTATTCTTTGTGTGACATATCTTCTCCAAGTTTTGAAATTAATTTTGCAGCTGCATCTCTACCACCCAAGCCGAAAGCTAGAGCACCAGCGATAGCAAGCATTCCAATTATTCCAGTAAATAGAATTTGCATATATGCTGGAGCAACTCCTAATTGTCCGAAGGCAATTATGAAAGCAAAAACCCAAATAGCATATTTTGAAATAGTACCCAACATATTAGCTGAGCGAAGATTTATAGCTTTAGCACTAGCAACAATTCCTTTCGAAACAAGCTCAGCGATAAATGTAGCAATTATTAAAATAACTGCAGCTACGATTACTCTTGGTAAAAATCCAAGAACATCATCTTTCAAGAAAGATGAAATGTATTCCAATCCAACTAAATTAAGAGAAGGCAAAAGGAAAACAATAATGATAAACCATTTTACAATTTGTCCAATAAAATAACCGGTGTTTAAATTCATTCCAGCCTTTTTAAAAAAACTAGCCATACCAACAGACTCAAAAAGTTTGTCTATTTTTAAAGCACTTACAACATGTTCGAATGCTTTAGCTACTAGATTTCCCAATACCCATCCTACAACAAAGAAAATTATTGCAACGATAAGTTTTGGAGCAAATTGAATAAAGCCCCACCATAAATTTTGAAGTGATGCATTGAAAACATCTCCCCATGTAACCCAAATATTACTCATATTTTTTTAACTTTAAACTTTTAGCCAAAGAGCTAAAAGTAAAAGCCTATTATTACTAATTGCGACCTGATAATTTTTAATACTTTTATTATAACAATAATAAAACCTTTTTTAAAGATTGTGTGGATAACCCCCCCCCGCACTTACTTTTTTATAAATGTATCGCGTTCTTGAAAATATCTAAATACATAGTAATTTATCTATGTAATAAAAAAATGTTTGAGATAATTATAATTTAGTATTACGATTGACGGGTAACTTTTGCAAGATTTATTTCTTTATTTTGTAAAATAATCTCATGAGGAAAGTCTAAAATATCACGCACTAATTTATCATACATATTCAAACGATAAGAAAATTCCTTAGAATCAAAAATTGCATAAGAGAGTTCTTTTCCTATCTCAGCTTCTATTTTTCGAATTTCTTCTTCAACTTTATTTCTTTTTATCTTATCACCAACAATTAACATATCTACTCTGCTGTCTGAATTTTTTATAAACAATCCTGAAATAAGTAATAATTTTATTTTACCTGTTTTCTTTAAATTATTAGAAATTTTATCTTTATTTATTGTATCTGAACTAATTAGTAAACCTTCAAATTCTTTAGAGTATTTAAAAGTAGAATTAAAACGCCAATCCATATTATATTTTTTTATAAAACCAACTGAAGATAAAAGTTTTAATTCTCGACGGACGATATCCGAACTTACTCGACTTCTTTTTGCAATATCTTTATTTTTGAAACTTTTATCCTTATTTAATAAAAAAAGGCGCATAATTTTCACCCGAGCTGAACTATTTAAAATCTTTTCTAAAATTTCCATCTTTATATTATAATGCTTTTTTAGTAAAAAACAAGCACCCCGTCGCTCGTGAGCGACGGGGTGCTATTGTTTTTGATAAAAATTAATTTATCCGGCTATAAATTGAATTATTTAAGTTCAATTTTTCCTCCGGCTTCTTCTATTTTTTTCTTTATTTCTTCAGCTTCAGCTTTTTTAACTCCATCCTTTAATGTTGCAGGAGCTCCATCAACTAAATCTTTAGCTTCCTTAAGCCCAAGAGCTAATACTTCTTTCACAACCTTCATGACAGCGATCTTCTGTTCTCCAGCTGATGCTAGAACTACAGAATAAGAATCTTTTTCTTCTGCTGATTCTCCTGCTCCAGCTGCGGGACCTGATGCTGCTACAGCTGCTGCTGAAACTCCGAATTTTTCTTCTATTGCCTTTACAAGTTCGTTCAGTTCTAGAACTGTTGCACCTTCAAGGTCTTTCATAAATGAATCAAATTTTGACATAATATTTTTATTCAGCTAGTTAGCTAGTTAGCTAATTAGCTAGTTAGTTTTTAATTTTTACTTTTTGCGACTTCGTTAACTGCAATAGCCAAACGTTGTATTGGTGATTTGAGCAAGAAAGCTATCTTTGATAATAGTACTTCTCGACTTGGTATGGTTGCCATTTCGATCATAATATTTGCATTTACAAATTTCCCTTCAAAAATTCCACCTAATATATTCAAAAAACCTTTATGGGTTTTTTGAAAATTATAAACTTCACGAGCTGGTGCAATTTCATCATCTCCATAAACCATAGCCACTTCTCCGCCAAGTTCTGGTAGCTCACCCTCAGCTTTTCCGGCTAAGGCTCTTTTTAGTAATGTTTTTCTAGATACCTTATAAGAGATACCTTTTTCTCTCAAGTCTTTACGCAAAAGAGTTTCCTCTACTGCAGTTAGACCATGAAAATTAACAAAAACTACAGACTTAGAATCGTTGACCATTTTCTCAACGTTCTTTACCATTTCTTCTTTTTTTGATTTTAATAACATGAATTAAATTTCAGGCTCTAGGTTCTAGTCTCTAGTAAAATACTAAATCCAAAACCAAACCTTATATTAAATTAAAAAACGGCCTGCCTCGCTCATTGACTCGAAAGTCAAGGCGGGCTTTCGCCGCAAGTAATTCTCCACCTTAATGGTAGATTATCGACCCACTAAATAGGACCTATTGCACTTTCGTGCTGCCTATTTTCTTTGCGGTTTACCCGTACACAAATTTGTATATTAGGGTATTTATAATATATCATAAGTATTTTATTTTGCAACCTGTACGCCGCCAGTTATTGAAGCTGGATCACCTTTTCCGCCAATACCCACCAAAGAAGCACCTAATATACCTAAGGCTATCATAATGATAAAAACAAGTAGTGTTTTAAAAAAGTGCTTATTTATCATATATTCAGTTTATCACACGACCCCACTTTTAACCAAATCTCTACCAACCCTAATTAACCCATCTTTTTCCCCTAAACCCGGTTTAGGGGAAGGGTTTAGGTTAAAGTACAACTTCCCCCTAAACCGGGTTTAGGGGGAAGTTGGGTTTTAGTCTCTATCGGCGATAGATTACAAGGAAGTATCTACATTAATTACATAAGGCCCAATATAATCAAAAAATTCATTTTCATCTATGTCCTTAATGTGAATTTTTACTTTATATACCCCGCTTTCAAGTTCTCCATCCCCTGAAATTTGCCCGTCCCAATCTTGTGTACAAATATTACTTCCATCACAGTCTGCTCCTGGAATATAAATTTTATAGATATCTCCGTTATCCTCTTTTTCAATCCTCAGTGAAACCCATTCAACATTTTCACTAGCAGAAAAAACAATAGAAATAGGGCTACTTAATGGGTTAATTGTAATATCTCCTGTGTTTCCATTGAATGTATAGTTAGTAATTGAAGGTGCAATTGGATCAGGGTCTGGGTCTGGATCAATAGGAGGTATATAAGGATTGCCATTAGTTGAATAAATTGGGTATGGTTGCAACATCATACTACCTCCACCTGTATAACCCCCAGGTGGAAACCAATTAGAAGTTCCATACCATTCACCAGATGGAAAAACCATAAAATTATTAAACGAGCCATCCCAACCAACCCACATATTATTATCCATATTCTCTACTTCAGTATGCCCAGTAGAATCAATAATATCATCATGAGAAATAGTATAGGAATAGCCAGTTTCATCCCACTGAAGAGTTACATCATAAGTTATACCATTTCCATTGTTTTGAGGATTATTTTCTAAACCAGAAATTAAAACATCACTGATCTCAAAACCTTTTTGTGGATCATGATTAAAAATTCCTCTTTGTAAACACTGTGAACACCAAAATCCCCCAGTGTAAGTTTGAATTTTAAATTGTTCACGTAAATAATTATTTGAGTAAGTATCTGACCAATCATAAATATTTGACCCATTAAATGCCCAAATTTGCCAGTTGTTTCCATCACCATTATTAGTACCAAAACTATATTGCGGAATATAGGTAAAGGTAGAAGGCACTACAGTAAATCTTAAGTATCCATCTTCTGGAATTCTTATTTCATTGCCTTCATTATTTTTTGTTGAAAAATAATATGAATAATCTCCTGTATTAAAGATGCCTCCATTTATAAAATAGAGTTCACCATTTTCAAAATATCCATCACTCAAATCTTCATACCCATCCGAAACTAAAGACATTGTTATATCAGAAATAGAATCTCCATTAGTTGTATCTGTTATATGAAGTACAACATCTTCTGGTGAATAACCATTTGGATCAGTATAAATAACTTCAAAATTAAACTCTGTTAAGTTGGTTCTACCACGAGAGGGATCAATACCATCGCCTGCATAAGCCCCCTTGTTTGGTAAAGAAAGAAAACCTTCTGTGTGTATTATTTCAGGTATATAAACTCTATATGGTTCCAAAACCATACTACCTCCACCGACACGATCAACTGGTGATCCATGTGGCACACCATACCAATCACCAGACGGAAAATTTCTAAAGTTATTAAACGACCCATCCCATCCAACCCACATATCATCATCAATTCCATATACCTCAGTATAACCAGTAGAATCAACTTCATTATCATGAGAAATAGTATACGTATAACCATTTTCATCCCACTGAAGAGTTATATCATAAGTAATATCATTCATGTTGTTTTGTGGATTATCTTCTAGTCCAGAAATAGTTAAGTTACTTAATTCAAAACCCTCTAGTGGATTACGATCAAAGATACCACGTTCTAAACATTGTGAACACCAAAAACCTCCAGAGTATGCCTGTATTTTAAATTGTTCACGTAAATATCCATCTACATATGTATCTGACCAATCATAAATATTGGAACCGTTGAAAGCCCACACTTGCCAATCATTATCATCACCATTATCATTTCCAAATTTATATTTTGGTATATATTCATATGTATAAATATGTGGACTTACTACCTTAACTAAACGAGTTGAAGTAGAAATATTTCCAGCCACATCAGAAGCAGTATATGTAATAATATAATTACCAAGTGTATCAACATCAACCGTACCTGTTTTATTTACAGTACATACACCATCTAAAATATCGAGCGCCGTTGCACCTAATTCTATATAACTAGAACCTAAATAAACTGTCTGTGGATTGTCTCCTAATATTGTAATAATTGGAGGAATTGTATCTACCTCTGGTGGTTCACCGACAATTGTCGTATCTACATTTATTACATATGGCGTTAGATAATCATAAAATTCTTTTTCATCAGAATTTTTTATATGAACCTTAATTCTATAAATTCCACTTTCTAAAATTGTACCCTCTTTGGAAACACTTCCATTCCAAATTTTTGTACAAACATTATTTCCATCTACACAGTCTGCACTAGACATTAATGTTTTATAAATATTTTCATCATCTTCTTTTTCGATTTTTATCGACATCCAATTTACATTCTCATTTGCATTTAAAACAATAGATAGAGGATTCACCAATGGATTAACGGTAACACTTCCAACTATCCCATTTAGTGTATAACTCGTAATTGATGGTGAGTTTTCATCTGGTGGATTTGGATTATTAATAACATTTACAGTGCGAGTAGCCGTTGTAATATTATTTGATAAATCACTAGCCGTATAAGTAATTGTGTATACACCAACAATATTTGTATTTACCATACCACTTGTAGTGACTGCACGTATACCATCCTTTGCATCAAGAGCTGTCGCCCCAGCATCTGTATATATGGCGCCTTTAATCATATTAAATGGATTAGAACCTAAAATAGTAATGACTGGTGATGTACTATCTATATCTGGTGGATTTCCACTAAGTGTTTTATCTACCGTTATTTTATATGGAGTTAAATAATCATAAAATTCTTTATCTTCTCCATTCTTTATATGAACTTTAATTTTATAAATTCCATTTTCTAGTGTTGTGCCCTCTTTTGAAACACTTCCATCCCAAGTTTTTATACAATTTTTTGTTCCATCAACACAATTCACTCCGGACATTAACGTCTTATAAATATTTACATCATCTTCTTTTTCAATACGGATAGATAGCCAATCTACATTTTCACTAGCGACAAAAGAAATAGAAACTGGGTTTATTAAAGGATTAACGGTAATATTTCCAGCAACTTCATTAAATTTATAATTTACAATTGAGGGTAAATCTATTTCAGGCGGAATTGATTCCAAAACAACATTAACTGTACGAGTTGCAGTTTTTGTATTATTAGATTTGTCTGTTGCTTTGTATGTGATGATATATGTACCAACTACATTTACATTTACGGTTCCAGTCTTAGTAACTGTACGAACTCCATCTCTTGCATCCATCGCAGTTGCTCCCAAATCATTATAAGTAGTACCTTTTATAATATTTACTGGATTTAAACCTAATATAGTAATAACTGGTGGAGTTGTATCAACATTATTAGAACTCCCACTACCACCACTTCCTGGTGTAGTACCACCTCCGTTTGTATTACTTGTTGTATTGTCACTACTGGTAGTGTTATTTATATTTGTAGTAATAGTATTAATAGCTGAATTTGTAGTTGAAGTAGTCGTGGTATTAGATATAGGATTATTTACCGTTACATTTTCTGTCTCTGTTTTTTGATTATTGTCAAAAGATGAAACAGCATCTGAAACTCCAGTTACAACCTCTTTGGCACCAACCAATGCATCAATAACATTAGCAGTTAAACCACCAGAAATTGAAGTGCTGCCAAAAAATTTATTTTTTAAAAACTTGGCAATTGGATCAGCAATAGTAAAAGCTATTTTTTGTAGTTTATGAAAACCAGTAATTTCTGGAGCTGATATACAAGGAGACATGGAATCCTGTTCATCGTTTTCTTTTAACTTATTAAGAGATTCTTTAATATCTGCAATAATTCTGCTTCCTTCATATTTTAAATATATATCTGTAAAACTATGCCCTAATTTGTCATCATTTCCCTTAAATGGAATATGAACATTAGGTGGTAAAATCTTTCTACCCAAAAGATTACCAACTAAATCAGCGACAATTTTATCTGTATCAGAAGTTATATATTTTCCACCACCAGCCACACGACTAGCTGGTGTCGCCACACCATAGACTCCTATTGATTCTTTTGGAACTCCACCTTGTTGTGAAGCAGTTTTATCATAAAAATTATTAGCATAAAAGTTACCTTGAGAATTACCGACCAATAAAAGTTTTTGAGTAGAAACTTGATCACTCGCGTCACTTAGCATTTCAATTAAATCATAATCGGATTTTTCATCAAAAAATCCTTGCTGTACATAATCCACTATATCCATTGCCCCAGCTAAATGTGTTGGGTTATAAAGATAATCAACTATAATTTTTTGGTTATTATAAGTTTCAGTTCCTAATTTATATTTTAAGGCAAAAGAATTTGTTTTGGCATCACTTAATTCTGCAAATATTCCATTTACAGTAGCTATGGTATATCCCCTAGGCGAACACAGCTCACTGGCTGAAACTTTTGAACAAAATGAAAACAATAAAATCAAAACTAAAGAAAATAATATTTTATTTTTCATATTATATTTATTAAATTATTAATTAGAAAACAAACTTAAATCTACATCACAACCAGACTGTAGTTCAAAACTTCCAGTTTGATCATCAAATAGTTTTTTAATTTTTCTTCTAGCATCTGTATTAAGTTGTTTCTCTTCCACAAAATTTCTATATTCTTCAATTTTTTGTAAATCCTCATTACTTCTTGGAACAATACTTCCAACACAATCGTAAGATTTAGATTCTTTTTGAGCCATAGCTGTTGCTATA
>JBAYME010000035.1:0-8789 GCA_041663725.1 Minisyncoccota bacterium
ATTATTTGTGTTAAAAAAGTTGCATAATTAGCACCCATATTTTTACCCAATACACCATTTGTTTTTGTTAAAAGAAAACCTAGGTGGTCAATAAACACAGCTTTTATCCCAAATTTATTTTTACCTTCTTGTATTTTTTGTTCAATCCAAGACACACTTCCTGTTGAATGTTTTAATGGAGTAAAAACACAATCTTCTCTATTTGCACCCATTTCTTGAAATTTTTTCCATAAATGAACTGGTAAGACTTCATAAGAAAACCATAATGGTTTTAATTTACCTTCTCCTTTTAAAAGAGATAATGTCCAATCTTGAGCTAATGTTGTTTTTCCATGTCCTGTTTGGCCAGCTATGGCAATTACGTCTCCTATGTTAATTCCACCTCCTATTGCTTCATCAAAACAAGGCATATCTAATGGGAATGTTTGACTGTCATCTAACTCTTGTAAAGCAGCTGCTTCTGCTAAATGTATAACTTCATCGTTTTCATCACCCAAAACAGTTATGTCATCCTCCTCAGGCATACCCCTAGAAGGCTCTAGGAGCGTCATAGAGCGACCTAATGGGTTTTTACGACGTTCTGTACGTTTGATTGATTCAAACGTGTTCCTGAGCTCATTTGGCGTTAATGGTGGTGTGTTTTTTTGATTAGCTTTTAATGTGATATCCCACCCCTCTGTATCCCAATCTGCAGGATGTATTTGAGTTAATATATATCCGATATATCTAGCCATCTCGTCATTGCGTTGACCTTTACCGTATCCAGGATAATAATCAAGCTCTTTTTTTGTAAATCCTTTAGCGGTTATTCCAGGATATTGAAAAATATCAACTTTTTCTGGAAACAATTCTTTAGGGAATGAAAGTAACGGAACATCTTGTAAAATTACATATGCACCTTTTTCAGAACAAGATCCTGGAGCTACAACATAACCACCCTCTGATCTTATATCAACTAATTCTTTTATCCTTGCTTTGTTTGTAACTCCTGGTTCATATTTAAAGAAATAATGATAACCATTTCCTCCTGTATGGACAATCATTGTTTCTTGAGGTAAGAAACTTGGATCTCCATGGTCCTCTACATCAACAACAGTTAAATTACTTATTTTACCTGTAACTATTCCAACTTGAGCATCTGGATTTGTTTCATACCAACTTACAACTTCTTCTGGAGTTGCATATCTTGTCTGGAAATCCCTCCATGGGATTGCTGGGATTTTACTTTTATGGCAAGGTATTACACTCCATCCCTTTTTTAAATAAGAAAGAGCTAACTCTATCATTTTTTGTTTGTTATCCATATTATCTTAAATCTCTTCCTTCTAACTCAATAATTTTAGACATCCCTTTGATTCTTGATGTTATTCTATCTCCAAGTCTTGCAGATAAAATTTCCATGTCACAATTACTAGTAAATATGATAGGACGACAATCTTCATATTTTTTATTAATAATTAAATACAACCTTTCTCTTGTCCACTCAGATTCTTTTTCTGCTCCAATATCATCGAGGAATAAAACACCATCAAAATCCATTATATCTCTTAAAATTCCAACACTATCCTGGTCTGCGTCAATTGGTTTATTAAATTCTTCTCTTAATTTTTCAAGTAAGTTACTTGTATTAAAAAATCTAATATCAATACCATTTAAAATAACATTTTTCGCTATAGCGCAAATTGTATGCGTTTTCCCCACTCCAGGGCCTCCGTAAATATATAACCCATTTCCTTCTCTAATTTGTTTTACTGAAAGTTCCTTTATTGAATCTAAAACATCATCTTTATAAGAAACATCTTGAAATCTCGCTGGAATAACTTGTTTATAATCTTTTTTCATAATTAATTATCTTTTTGTTTTATTACTGTTTTTTCGACATTTGAATATTTCCCTGGTGTGTATGAAACACTATTTTTTTTTCTTTCGGTTATTCTTTCTGGGAATAAACCAATCCAACCATTCGTTATAGATTCTTCTATTATTTGAATATGATCTTCTTTGTATTTTTCAAGTTTAGCAAGTTGTCTATTTTTTGTTATTTCTGTCATTCCAACTCTTTTTTGTTTCCTAAATTCGATCCAGTCTCCCCAGGTCTTTTTATCTAACCAATCAGGTAATATATCTGTTCCCTTTTTTTGTATTTTTTTGTCATCGCTAGAATTAGAATTAGAATTAGAATTAGAATTAGAATTAGAATTAGAATTAGAATAGCTCAGGCTCCCTATAGGGCCCCTATAGGACCCCTCTAAAATATCATCATTTATGATATAATAACCTTTTAAAATAAGGTTATTTAAGAAAATTGGGTCCAAATCATCAAGACAGTTTTTTATTCCCTTCAAAATAAAACTATTTTCAAAATCCTGATGCTTGATCCAATTCTTTATAACAACATACCCATCAATGTACATAATTTTATCTTCGATTCTTGGTAATATTTTTTTAAACATAGATTCATCTATGCCAGTTTCGACTGCCATTATTTTTAATGGAAGTTCGTAAATTCCACTAATATTTGAATGACCATTGGTTAAAAAATATATAAACAAAAGTTTTTCTATAGGGTCAAGATCTGACACATAAGAATCATTCCAAAACCTTGTATTTATATATCTTTTTTTGTTGTTTGCCATATCATATTTATTTCTTTACCTACATTCATTCACCGCTTACGACGAATGAATAAATATAGGTAAAGAAACGTAAGCTATTTAATAATTCATAATTACCTTTTTGGACTAAAAGGTTTGTATATACTATCACAACTGGAAATAATGTCAAATAATTTCATTAAAACAACACACCTATTAAAAAAGCTCAATAGGTGACGTTTTTTACCTTTAAAAACAAAGGATTAAAGGTGGGGATTTCTATAAATATTTACTATCTCTGATTTTAAAGATTTAAGATTTGTTACAAAAGTTTTAGGTTCGACAGAAAGTAAACCCTGGTTATATTTAGATCTAGCTTCTTGAATTGCGTCACAATCTTCGAATTTAAAATAACCAACCGGTTGGTTTTTATCTCCTTCTATTTGATAGTCAATTCCAGTTAAATAAAATTTAAGAGTAACTAACGTTGATGCTAAGTAGATATCGCGTGTTGAAAATATTTTCATATATAATACATTTATGATTAATTAATATGGGGTTATTATAGCATAGTTTAAATATAAAAGAAAGATAAAACAATACAACACAATAAAAAAAGAAAGTAAAGAGTCTTTTTACTTGACAAGTAAAAGCAAAAGGTATAAGATAGAAACATTATTAATTAATTATATATAAAAATATATGATAAAAAATTTAGAGGTAAAAACATATGAGTGTTGTGGTGTAAAGGTTACAGTAAAAATAGATTATAAAAACGAAACAGTATCTGTAGTTGAAGATACATTAGGTTTTCCTGGAAAGAGATATCTCTTTAATGAAAGAGGTCTTGATTATATGGATAGTTGGGTTGATGTTTTAAATGCACTTAAATTTGCAGTTGAATCAGCCACCAATGAATTAATTGAATATAAAGCAGAAAAAAACGCAGAAGCTGAAGAATTTGCATCCATTATGATGGACAAGGTCGCAGAAGCAATTAAATGCGAAAAAGATAGTAAAAAGAAAGGATTATTTAGTAAAAAGTAAAATTATTATGGAAAAGAAGAAGATAATATTTCTTGATATTGATGGTGTTTTAAACTGTTGTACAACAAAAGAAAGACACCGTGGATTTATAGGGATTGATGAAAAGAAAATAAAAATCTTTAAGAGAATACTTGAAGAGACCAATGCTAAGGTAGTATTATCTTCAACTTGGAGACTTATAGATGAAAATCTAAACCATGTAAAAGATAAGGTATGTGATATTTTAGATATAACTCCATATATAGCGTATGAACCAAATATACCAAGAAGAGGGACTGAAATAGATAGATGGTATCAAGAACATAAAAATGAAATAGAAGAATATGTTATCCTTGATGACGATCCAGATATTTTAGAACATCAACTAGAAAATTGGTGGCAAACTTTTTGGGAGGATGGATTAACAGAAGCTCAAGCTGATTTAATAATAAGATTTTTAAATTATGGAAAACCTAAAAAACAAAAATAAAATAACAGAATTTTTAAAAGAATCAAATGCAATAGAAAGAGTTTACGATGAAGATTCTTTAGAACAAGCGGAAAACGCATGGAGTTTTCTTATTGAACAAAGAACAATTACACCAGCTGTTGTTCTAAGAACACATTTTTTGTTAATGAAAAATCATGGTATATTAGATCAATATAAAGGAACATACAGGAATTGTCCAGTGTGGATCGGTGGAAGAGAGGGAATAAATCATCTCCAAATTTTTGAAGAGATAAAAAAATGGTGTAATGACATGAATGATACAGGATGGATAGATAAATGGTGTAAGGTACCAGGCAAGAATTATAAAAAGAATTTTGAACATATTTCAAAATTATTACATGTTCAATATGAAAAAATACATCCATTTATAGATGGAAACGGAAGAACAGGTCGAATGTTTATGAATTGGTGGAGGATTAAAAACGATCTACCTTTATTAATAATCCATGAAGGTAAAGAACAAATGGATTATTATAAATGGTTTAAATAAATAAATAAAAAATGAATAATGAACAAATAACAAAATATATGAAAGAAAATTGGTTTAAAAAAACCAATGAAGAGATAGGCGAAAAAATAGGGAAAAGCACCTCTCAAGTCCAAAGATATGCAAGAAAAATGGGTCTTCCCAATAAGCCAACAGGTGGGCAAAATAAAATACAATTTAAAACAATAACAGTAGAAGAACTTAAGGAACAAAAAGCGAAAACAGACGAATCTAAAACACAAAGAAGAAATATAGAAAAACTTTTATCTGAAAATGCAAAATTATCACGAACATTAGAAATAATGTCTAATGTAAAAGAGATACATACATTTAAAATTAAAAAAATAAAAGAAACAAAAAATGAAGCAACAGCTGTTGTTTTAGCATCAGATTGGCACGTTGGGGAAACAGTAGATCCTGCTTCTATTGGATATGTAAATGAATATAATGAAGACATTGCGGCACAAAGAGGAAGAGAATTTTTTCAAAATGTATTAAGATTAATTAATATTTTTGAGAAAGATATTCAAATAAATAAATTAGTTTTAGCTTTGTTAGGTGATTTTATTTCAAACACAATCCACGAAGATCTTGCTGAGACTAATTCAATGTTACCAGCAGATGAAGTTGCTTTTGCTCAAGAAATAATAATTTCTGGAATAGAATTCTTATTAGAAAACACAAAACTTGAAATAGTAATTCCATGCCATTCCGGTAACCATGGACGTATGACAGTAAAACAAAGAGTATCATCAGAAGCTGGGAATTCACTGGAGTATTACATGTATAAAAATATAGCTGGTTATTTTAAGAGAGAACCAAGGGTTCAATTCTTAATACCCAGGGGCTACTTTTCTTTTATTGAAATATATGATAAAACAGTAAGGTTCCATCATGGACATAATATAAGTTATGGAGGAGGAGTAGGTGGAATTACAATTCCAATAAACAAAGCAGTTTCTCAATGGAATAAAACAAGGAATGTTGATATAGATTGTTTCGGTCATTTTCATCAGTTTATGGATGGGGGGTATTGGGTTTGTAATGGATCAATGATAGGTTTTAATAATTACGCAGAAAGTATAAAAGCAACATTTGATAAACCTAAACAAGCATTTTTCCTTATAGATTCAAAAAGAGATAAAACAATTGTTACTCCAATAACATTTGATATTTAAAAATAAATAGTGCACAGAGGAGAGGGGCGATAGTGTAGTAGGATAAGGTCCCGTTAAATGAACGTAAGGATTTATTTAACATAGTGACTTCACAAGAGGCGGGTAGATAAATATCCTTACTTGCGTACCCGAAAAATCCTATCCTCTCTTCTGTGCATTATAAATTATTAGTTAATTAATTAAACAAAATGAAACACGCATCATTAGGTGAAATAGCAATAAAGCTAGGAATAAATAAAAGCAAATTGGCTTATTACTTTAATAGAGGGTTATTAAAACCAGTATCTAAAGTAGGGGCAATGAATGTTTTTGATGCTGATGAAGTAATTAAGATTGTAAAAAAAATCAATCAAATGAAAAAGTCAGGTCTAAAATTAGAAGATATAAGATTAAGTTTATAAAATTATGAGAATAAATAAAGACACAAAAGATAATTATAAATATGTTATAGAAGATCCTTCAATAGAAATGGAGAGTTTTCTATATTATTTACAAGGAATTTTTGGTTATAAAGAAATAAACAAAGAAGATTTGTGGCGCTTTATTGATTCTGAAATAGTTTTTATGATTAGGAATAGGTTTAAAGAAGTAGAGATAGATCCTGTTATAAAAACAAAATTAAAAATATATGAGATGGATGTTGCTGAAGCAATAGCAAAAGCACAAAGAGAAGAGGAAATAAGAAAAAAAAAGAATAATATATTTCAGGTAAATGGTATTAATGGAGATATGTATGACTACCAAAGAACAGGAGTTCAGTTTTTATTGAATAGTGAAGGTAGGGCATTATTAGCTGATTCCCCTGGTTGTGGAAAATCAATCCAATCACTTGGTTACATAACGCATAGTGGTAGTAAAAAAAATCTAATAGTTTGTCCAGCTTCAGTTAAGTTTAGTTGGGAAAGTGAAATAGAAAAATGGACTAACTTAACTTCATTTGTTGTTGACTCATCATTAGATCCAAGAGATATACCATATGATGTTGATTGTATAATAATCAATTATGATGTATTAAAAAAATATTTAATTGAATTAAAAAAACATAAGTTTAATACACTTGTTGCAGATGAAAGTCATTTAATTAAATCACCAACAGCACAGAGATCAAAGGCTTTAAAAATGTTAGCAAGAGATATACAACATGTTATTTTTCTAACAGGAACACCAGTTCTTTCAAGACCAATAGAAATGTTTAATATGCTAAATATGATTGACCCAAAAGTATGGAATAATTATTACAAGTATGCTGTAGAATTTTGTGATGGGAAACAAGGATATTGGGGATTTGAAGCAAAAGGTGCTACTAACTTAGAAAAATTACATAACTCAATTAGCAAATATTTTTTAAGAAGAACAAAAGAAGAAGTTTTAAGTGAACTTCCACCAAAAATACCAATAGAAGTTCCAATAGAATTACCACCAGAAGATAGAGCTCAATATGATTTAGTAGAAAGTAATTTAATTCAATACTTAAAGAATAAAAAGAAAACAGATAGAGCAATAGCAAAATCACTTCAAGCTGAAAAATTAGTAAAATTAAATCTATTAAGAGAGATAAATGCTATGGGTAAATTAGAGGTTGCAAAAGAAAAAATAGATGCTATTATAGAAGCAGGAGAAAAGGTTTTAGTTTTTTCAAATTTCAATGGGCCATTAAAGGAATTATACGATACGTACGAAGAAACATCAGTAATGATTTTAGGAGAAACACCAGTAGAAGAAAGAGGTCAAATTGTAAAAGATTTTCAAACCAATCCAAATAAAAAAGTTTTTATAGGAGGAATGAAAAGTGCAGGTGTTGGTATAACGTTGACAGCAGCTAGTAATGTGATAATATTAGATTATCCTTGGAATCCAGCTGATTTAATTCAAAGTGAAGATAGAGCTCACCGTGTTGGTAATAAGGCTGAATGCATCAATATATATAGAATAATTAGTAAAGATACTATAGATACTTTTATGCAAAAATTATTAAAACATAAACAAGATATAATAGACAAAGTAATAGATGGGAAAATAGAAGAAGAGGAAGAAAAAATAATAGATCAATATATAAATGTATTAATGGAAAAATATAAATAATTGTTTTTTATCCAGGTCTGTGATATAATAAAAATATGATTAAAAGAAATTGCAAACAGTGTAAAAAAGAATTTTTAACTAGAGTTAGTAGAAATAAAATTAATAGGGGGATTTTTTGTTCAAAAAACTGTTTTGATATTTACCAAAAAGGTAAAAAACCATGGAATACAGGTAAAAAATGTCCACAATTATCAAAATCTAAAATGGGAGATAAAAATCCAATGTGGAATGGAGGTGTTAGTAAAAAAGAATCAGATAGGAAATATTCAAAAACAGAATCAGGTAAAAATGTAAAACAAAAAGCCATTAAAAAATTTTACAGTAAAGAAGAAAACAAGGAAAAACGTAGAAAATATAACAGAGAAAGAATTAAAAATAATATTCATGCTAAATTAAAAAGAAATATAAGTAATCTAATTTGGTGTAAATTAAAAAGAAATAGGGGATTTAAAAAAGATAGAAAAATATCAGAATGTTTACCTTATACAATAGAAGAATTAAAAACTCACTTAGAGAATTTATTTTTAAAAGGAATGTCTTGGAGTAATTATGGAGAATGGCACATAGATCATAAAATACCAGATTCTAGTTTTAAATATAAAACAACAGAAGATTTAGATTTTAAAAAATCATGGGCATTAAAAAATCTTCAACCATTATGGGCCATAGATAATATTAAAAAGGGTAATAAGTTAATAAAATAAAAACATATGAAATACAAAATAACAATAATTAAATACGAAGAAAATAAAGACTACGAAAAAGAAATGGCTGAATGGAAAGAAAACAATGAAGGATATATGAGAGGAAGATTCCACAATCCTCCATTAGAACAAGTTCACCCAGAAAAAGAAAGTCCTCAACGTTCATTAGAAGTGTTTTTATCAGAAGAAGAATATGAAAAAGTAAAA
>JBAYME010000036.1:0-8770 GCA_041663725.1 Minisyncoccota bacterium
ACATTATAAAAATTTAATTTATATAAATTATGCTATATACACGTAAAGGTGATGACGGAAAAACAAAAACTTTTGGTTGTGAGCAAAGAATTTCTAAAAGTTCTACTATTGCTGAGGCACTTGGTTCACTTGATGAAATTAATTCTTATCTTGGGCTTTGCAAGGTAAAAGCAGGAAAAGAGAATTTTATTTTATCAGATGATACTATGGTAGAAAAAGTAATAGAAAATATCCAAAATAATCTTTTTATTATCCAAGCAGAATTGGCTGGATCTAAAATGTCTATTGCTAAAAAGAAAGTAGAGGAGATTGAAATAATAATTGATTATATTGAAAGAGAGTTGCCAGAAATAAAATCATTTTTTATTTCAGGAGGGACAAAATTAGCTGTATATTTTGACATAGCTCGTACTATTGCTCGTCGTGCAGAGAGAAGAGTCACAGGAGTTGTCGAAGAAGGTAAGGTGGAAGTAGGTGAATTTACAAAAGCATATTTAAATCGTCTTTCAAGTTTATTATATGCTTTAGCTAGACTTACTAACCATAAATTTGGTATAAATGAAGATAGCCCTGATTATAAGTAAGGAGCTATAATATGGTGCCTATGGTGTAATAGTAGCACAAGAGCTTGTGGAGCTCTTAGATTCGGAGCATAACCGAATAGGCACCCTCTACAATATCTACATTCTCTACAATGTGGTATTTCTTAGTATTTTAGATTATCAGGAATTAAATTGGTATAATCTTTATATGGAAAGTGAAACTAGGAATTGCCAAAATTGTAAAAAAGATTTCATTATTGATTCTGAGGATTTTAATTTTTATGAAAAGATAAAGGTTCCACCACCGACTTTTTGTCCCGAGTGTAGACTTATTAGACGAATGCTTTGGCGAAATTTTAGGTTTTTATCTAAGAGAATTTGTGGTTTATGTAATAAAAAAATTATTTCAATGTATCCAGAGGATAAGGTGAAAATAGTTTACTGTACGGATTGTTGGAATAGCGACAAAAGAAACCCCCTTTTAGAGGGAAGAGATTATGATTTTTCTAAATCATTTTTTGAACAATTTTATGAATTACAAAAAGAAACTCCTCTTCTTTTTATCTACCATTCAGGATTTCTACTTAGATCAGAATATACTAACTATAGTGTAGACAATAAAGACTGCTACTTGTCTTTTTCTATAGTTGGTTGTGAAAATGTTTTGTATTCTGAAATTATAGATAATTCAAAAAATTCTTTAGACTGCTATGGTGGAGAAAAATTAGAAGGATGTTTTTTTAATATAGATTGTGAAAGTAATTATAATACTCATTATGCAATAAATTCTAATAAATGTATTGATTCAATGTTTATTTTTGATTGTTCTAACTGTCAAAATTGTTTTTTGTCTTCAAATTTAAGGAATCAACAATATGTATTTAAAAATAAAAAATTAACAAAAGAAGAATATAAAAAAGAGATTTTAAAATTTCAAGTTAATACTTATAGCGGGTTTAATAAGTGCAATAAATTATTTGACAGGATGGTTAAGGATAATTCTATACATAAATATGCACATATAGTAAATTCTACTAATGCAACAGGTGATTATATTCTTAATTCAAAAAATATTATAAATTCTTTTGATATAAAGGACTCAGAAAATATTAAAAATAGTTCAAGGGTCTTAATGAATTCTAAGGATTGCTTAGATTGTTGTGGTATTGCTTCCGGTGAGTTAAATTATGAATGCACTGTTTGTAGTTTTAATACCTTCAAAAATTTTTTTTGTTATATATGTTTAGGCTCAAGAGAATCCGAATACTGTTTAAACAGTAGGAATATATCTAACTGCTTTGGTTGTATTGGTTTAACTAATGCACAATATTGTATTTTTAATAAACAATATAGAAAGGAAGAATATTTTAAAATAATAGAAAAAATAAAAAAACAAATGATGGAGCTTCCGTATATATCAACAAGGAAGAATCCTTCTACTGGATTAGGTCAGGTGTATAAATATGGAGAATTTTTTCCCATAGAACTTTCTCCGTTTGCTTATAATACTTGTACCGTAAAGAGTCTTTTGCCTGCTAAAAAAAATGAAGTTTTAAACATGGGATATGATTGGGAAGAAAGAGAAAAAAGAGAATATAATATTACGCTGGACTCTAGTGAAATAAAAGACGATATTTCTAATATAGATGATTCTTTTATAGAAGAGATAATTGCTTGTCCAAATAAAGGAGACCAAAATTATGATTGCAGTACAGGTTATAAAATTTTACCTTTTGAATTACAATTTTATAAAAAAAACAAATTACCAATACCGAGATATTGTCCAAATTGTAGATATGAGCAAAGATTAAAATATAGGAATCCAGTAAGGTTGTATTTACGTAAATGTATGAAAGAAGGTTGCACAAATGAATTCAAAACTTCATATGCACCAGAAAGGCCCGAGACAATATATTGTGAAAGGTGTTATCAGCAGGAGGTGTATTAATTAATTTTTTAAATATAAAGCTCAAAACTTTAAATAAAAACAATATCAATTTTTGTTTATTTCAAAAACAAAAGTTTTTTAGACAATTGAAATATACTAGTTGACAAAATAAATGAATAGGTATATCATTCAAGTATGCATTTGAATGAATTAGCAAAATTAATGAGAGTAGCCGGGGATGAAAACAGGCTCAGAATTTTGTGTCTTATTTTTAATAAGAATAAAATTTGTGTATCTGATCTTGCAAAGAGTCTCAATTTGAGTGTGGCGACTGCCTCGCATCATCTTCAGGTTATGTCACACGAAGGATTGGTGGATTCAGTTCGCGAAGGCAAGAGAGTCTGCTATCAATTGCCCAAAGGTCCTTTTGTTAAGGATTTAAAAAAGTTTATTTGTAAATATAAATAAAGTCGTAATTATTATTAGTTTTAATTAAAAAAATATATGAAAAATCATAAAGTAATCGTTTATTCAACTACAACCTGTCCTTATTGTGTTTATGCAAAAAAATATTTTAAAGAAAAAGGAGTAGAATTTGAAGACAAGAATGTTGGTATTGATAGAGAAGCAGGGCAGGAAATGGTAGAGAAGAGTGGACAGATGGGCGTACCCGTCATAGATATTGATGGTGAAATAATCATTGGCTTTCAACCAGCACTGTTTGAAAAATTATTAAGTAAATAAATGTTATTATATTCTAATGACACAAAAGGATGCATTAGATATTTTAAAAACTGGGGTAAATGTATTTTTAACTGGTGAGCCTGGATCTGGTAAGACTTATACTATTAATCAATATATAAATTATTTACGAGACTCTGGTGTAGAAGTGGCTATTACTGCTTCTACTGGTATTGCCGCGACGCATATTGGCGGTATGACAATACATTCTTGGAGTGGAATTGGCATAAAAAATAAATTAGATAAATATGATCTAGATAAAATTGCGAGTAATGAATATGTCTCAAAGAGAATTCGTCGAGCGAAGGTTTTAATTATCGATGAAATTTCAATGCTTTCGGCTCAAACTCTTTCTATGGTGGAAGCTGTTTGTAGAGAGATAAAACAAAACCATGAACCCTTTGGTGGATTACAAATTATATTTGTGGGAGATTTCTTTCAATTACCACCAATCATTCGTTCAAACATAGAAGAAAAAAAAATACAAGCAACCCTCTTAGAAGAAAAAGAAGAAGGAGTTTTTTCTTGTGATTCTTCTGCTTGGAAAAAAGCGAAACCAATTATTTGTTATCTTACAGAGCAATACCGTCAAGACGATATCGATTTTTCTGCTATCCTTTCAGCTATCCGTAAAAATACTTTTAATAAAGAACATTTACAAAAAATTGAGAAGAGAAAAATTAAAAAAGATAATTTTCCTAAAAATGCACCGAAACTTTTTTCACACAATGTGAATGTGGATTATGTAAACAATCAGACTCTTTTAAAGATAGAAAAAGAAACAGAGATTTTTACAATGACAGGAGATGGACCAGATGCATTGGTCGCGACCATGAAAAAAGGCTGCCTCTCTCCAGAGGTTTTATATTTAAAAATTGGAGCAGAAGTAATGTTTACTAAAAACAACCAAAAAGAAGGATTTGTAAACGGAACACTTGGTACTGTAATTGATTTTAGTAGAAGTTCTAAAAACCCAATAATCGAAACTAAAAATGGTCGCACCATTGAAGTAGAACCTATGGAATGGAGTGTGGAAGAGAATGGTAGGATTCGAGCTAAGATAACCCAAGTACCACTTCGTTTGGCTTGGGCTATTACTGTGCATAAAAGCCAAGGAATGAGTATGGATTCTGCCGTAATGGATTTATCAGAGGTATTTGAATATGGCCAAGGGTATGTGGCTCTCTCTAGGGTTAGAAGACTTTCTGGTCTACATATTATTAATTTAAACGAAAAAGCTTTTAAAGTACATCCAGAGATTTTAGTAAAAGATAAAATTTTTAAAGAGGAATCAAAAGAGGCAATAAAAATATTTAGTAAGCTTCCAGTGGAAAAACTTAAAAAGATGCATAGTAATTTTATTAAAGCTACTGGTGGTGAAATAAAGAAAAAAGTTAGATCTCTTAGAAGAAAAAACAAAAGTTTTAGTAAATAAAAAGTTGTTAAGTTTTGCCTAATAACTTTTTATATTATACGAGCTCAAGTGAGTGTAGAAATTTTTGTAATTCTTCTCCTTTTATTTCCCGGTGGGCACCGATAGGTAGTTTACCTAGTTCTATGTTCATAATACGAATTCTTTTTAGATCATCTACTTCTTGGAAGAGCGCATCACACATTCTACGTATTTGGTGTTTTTTACCCTCTGTTAAAATTACCTTAAAAGTTTGATCATTAATAATTTGTACTTTACATTTTTTAGTTTTTTCAGTTCCAATTTTTACCCCAGCTTCCATTTTATCCTTAAAGCTACTGCGGAGTTTATTTTTAACTTTAACTAGATATTCTTTTTCGTGGAAATGTTCTGGACCAAGGAGCCTCTCAGTGATTCGTCCGTCATTCGTAAGGATAATCAAACCATGTGAATCTTTATCAAGTCGTCCAACTGGAAAAATATCTTTTACAGCTACAACATTTTTAATTTCTTTTTGACCTTCATCTGCAGAATGAGTTACGATACCTCTTGGTTTATTGTAAGCCATATATATATAAGGAACTTGTTTACCGCGAAAACGAACATCTACTTGATCATTTTCATTTACCTTGTCTCCCAATACAGCTAATCTCCCATTAATAAAAACCTGCTTTTTAGTAATTAATTCATCCGCCCCTCTTCTGGTCGAGTGCTTTTTGAGGGCTAAATATTTATTTATCCGCATTGGGAAGCTTGTTTTTTCCATAATGCATAGAGTATAACATTAAAATAATAAAATTGTTTTTTAAGATTTTAACTGTTACAATTTTTGTATGCGAAAAAGTATTTTAGAAAAATTTTTTAGTGCTCCGGCGGAAGCCTTAGAAAGGAGTATGGAGTTCGAAAAAAAAATTAAACAAGGTATAGAAAATCAGAAATCTGTTAAAGCTGGTAGAGAATATTGGAAAATATTGGGTCCAGGTCTTACGACCGGTGCAGCCGATGATGATCCGTCAGGGATCGCTACATATTCTCAGATCGGAGCATCTACTGGCTTTAGGTTGATTTGGCTTTCTCTTTTTACTTTTCCTTTTATGGGACTGGTCCAAGAAATGTGTGGACGTATAGGGCTTACTACTGGAGTAGGATTAGCAACAAATATAAAAAGACATTTTTCAAAAAAAATTCTTTATTTTTGTACTGGACTTCTTCTTTTTGCTAATGTTTTTAATATCGGGGCAGACTTAGGGGCAATGGCTAGTGGGGCACAATTAATTTTACCTAAATTTAATTTTGCTTTTTTAATTATTTTTTTTGCATGTTTAACATTAGGATTACAAATATTTATTCCATATAGAAAATATTCAAAATATTTAAAATATCTTGCTCTTATTTTATTATCCTATGTTTTTTCTGCATTTTTAATAAAAATAAACTGGGCTGATGCACTGCGCCATACTGTTATCCCAGCAATACATTTTTCAAAAAATGAAATTATATTAATTTGTGCGGCTTTTGGTACGACCATTTCCCCCTATCTATTTTTTTGGCAAACTTCTCAGGAAGTTGAAGAAGAAATTTTAAAAGGAGAAAAGACTGAAGAAATTAGACGAAGTAAAAATACAGTAGAAGATATAAAAAAAATGAGAATAGATACATGGTCGGGGATGTTTCTATCTAGCTTGGTTATGTTTTTTATAATAGCTACTTGTGCTGTTACCTTGAATCAAAATGGTATTACTAATATAGGAACTGCTGCTGAGGCAGCACTTGCCCTTCGGCCACTTGCTGGTAATTATGCTTTTATGTTATTTGCTTTTGGTATCATAGGATTAGGACTTTTAGCTATACCAGTACTCGCTGGCTCAGCTTCTTATGCAATGTCTGAAACTTTTGGTTGGAAATATGGACTTTATAGAAAATTAAAAAGAGCAACCTCTTTTTATGGAGTAATTATTGTAGCAATGATTTTAGGCGTAGCTTTAAATTTTATCGGTATTGATCCAATAAAAGCTCTAATATATTCAGCTGTATTAAACGGAATTATTTCACCAGTAATTTTATTTTTTATTGTAAAAATTAGTGCAAAAGAAGAGGTAATGGGGCAGTTTAAGAATAAAAAAATTACAAATATTTTAGGTTATTTTATAACTGGATTTTTATTTATTATTAGTATTACCACTATAATTTTACTTATTATATAATTTATGAAAATTTTTAAAAATTACGATTTAACTAAATTAAATACTTTTGGAATAAAAGCTAAAGCCGATTTTTTTATTGAAATAAAAAACGAAGAAGATTTTTTAGAACTCTTGAAAACAAGTGAATTCAAAGATAATCAAAAACTTTTTTTAGGTGGTGGTAGTAATGTTTTATTTACTAAAGATTTTAATGGAATAGTTATTTTAAATAGATTAAAAGGGATTGAAATTTTAAAGGAAAATGAAGAAAATGTTTGGATAAAATCTATGGGTGGTGAGTTGTGGAATGATTTAGTTTTATTTTCAATAGAAAGAGGGTATTGGGGAATGGAGAATTTGTCTTTAATCCCGGGTACTGTTGGAGCTACCCCTGTGCAGAATATTGGGGCCTATGGAGTGGAAGTAAAAGATATTATAGAAAAAGTGGAGGCTTATGAAATTAATACAGGTGAAAAAAGAATCTTTACTAATCTAGAATGTGAATTTGGCTATAGAGACAGTATTTTTAAAAATAAACTAAAAGGACAGTATTTTATCACTGCTGTTGTTTTTAAGCTCCGACGATCCTGTCGGAGTCTCGACCTTGCGTTGGGATTAAATAAAAAACCTGCCCGCAATGCTTTGGGCATACCTGCCAGCAACGCTTCGCGTAGTGATGCAGGCTCGGCTTATGCAGGCGGGGAAAATAAAAATGCTATATACAAAGCATTACAAGATTATTTAGAAAAAAATAAAATTGAAGCAAGAAGCCCGAAGGATATAAGCGATGCAGTGACAAGCATCAGAAAGAGCAAACTCCCAGATCCTAAAATGATAGGTAATGCTGGTAGTTTCTTTAAAAATGTTTATGTAAATAAAGAAAAACTCAATGAATTAATAAAAGATTATCTAAATATGCCTTACTTTCAAGAAGGAGAACTAGTTAAAATACCATCAGGTTGGTTGATCGAACAATGTGGTCCAGCAGATGGAATAAGTTGGAAGGGAAATAGGATCGGAAATGTCGGGGTGTATGAAAAACAAGCATTAGTAATAGTAAATTATGGAGGAGCGACAGGGAAAGAAATTTTAAATTTAGTAAATGAAATAATTACTTCTGTCTATAAAAAGTTTGGACTAAAACTTATACCAGAAGTGAATTTAATTTAAACCTTGCTTTTTTATGCAGATGTGATATAATGTTATCGGCTAGTGAACTAATGATCTAGCTCTTTTAAAACTAAATATGATGACTGAAAAGATCACATCACCTCAAGAAAATCGCCTTATTGACCTCTTTAGAGATTTGATAAGAGCGTTGGGACTCTCAAAAGAAGAAGCCCAGGAAATTATTAAAGCCGGTGGTATTATGCAATCTGAAGTAAAACCAATTTTGCAAAAGCTAGCAATTGCTGATAAGCGTTATGGTCCAGCAATTAAGGAATTTGAAATAATAGTTCCTGTTGATTATGACCACAGTAAACAGATTGATGTTTTTGCTAAAAAAACAAAAAAGGAAACAACTACTTATTATTTCAATGATGACATCACAAGTAAACATTTTGCTAATGCCAGCACCAAGTTAGTACCGGGGAAAACTTACAAAGTTAAGATTTTTCCGATATTAGCAAGGGTAACAAGTGAAGACAACATGGCATTCCTTGCTAAACAAAATGCAATTCTTGCAGGTGATCACGGGCTTACTTTAGTTTACGAACAGAAAAAAGAAGAATTACCAAAAGACAAGTACACAGTTTCTTTTGACAAGAAAGAATCATTGTGGAAAGACGCTGACGGCCGCCGCAGGGTGCCTGTCGTCTATGCCAGTTCCGGCGGTGGCTTCGGTTCGGTCTTGGTTGCTTCGAGGATGACTGGGATGGCTGTGATTGGCTCCTTTGCTTCTGCGACACTTCTGTTTCCGAACAGGCTTAATCTCTTAGTCGCTTTGTTCCTTAAACTTTCTGAATCTTTAACTCTTAGACCCTTTGCTCTTAGCACTGGGTCT
>JBAYME010000037.1:0-8521 GCA_041663725.1 Minisyncoccota bacterium
GGAATGTAAAATTGAAACTCCAAGATTAGAAGTTGAGACCGAAGAAAATATCTATGAGATAGAATTTGGTCAAATTCAAATTGAAATTACTGGTAAGTGTAATATGAATTGTCAGCATTGTAGGGCATCAAAACAAATAAAGAAAGATATGCCACTTGATCAAATTATAAAAATTATTAAATTTGCTAGGCAATTTAGTCCAAATTATAAAGAAATAATTCTTTCAGGAGGGGAGCCATTAATACACACTAAATTTAGTGAAGTTTTAAAACAAGTTCGTAATAGTGGAGGTGAGTTTATAACTTTAACAACGAATGGATCATTACTCACTAAGGAGCATTTAGCCTTGATCAAAGAGTTATCATTTCCACGTTTTACTCTTTCTGTTAGCCTTGATGATCTTAATCCAAAAAAGCACGATGATTTTCGTCTTTTTAATGGAGCCTTCAAGAAGGCTGTAGGTGCTTTGTGTCTAGTTGCCAATGAAAATATACCAAATGTTGTTGTATCTATGCGTTCTACTATTCAAGCATCACAAATTAATGAAATGGAAGATATGGTCAAGTTTGCTAAAAATTTAGGGTGTAAGAGAATTAGTTTTTCTGCAATACATCCAGCGGGCAAGGCTATTGATCGTAACGATCTATGGATGACCATGGAACAGAAGTCTTTCTTCATAAAAGAAGTTTATCGGCTTAAAAATTTATTTCCAGATCTTAATGTAACAACAAATGATCCGTTAAAATGCTTAATCAGGGGTAAAAATGATATTAGTAAAAATGGAGAATTAGTTTTTGATGGTTGTGGCGCTGCCGCTATTACTTTTAATGTTAGTTCTGATGGTACGATGACGCCTTGCGCTTTGTTAGATATTCCAATGATGAATATTTTTCCTTTAAGCATAGAGGAAATTACAGAAAATTATCGTAATAATTCAATTGTTAAAAACATTTTAGAAATGAATCTGGAAGGAAAATGTGGTACTTGTAAAATAAAATACCAGTGTGGTGGATGTCGCGCAAGAGCTTTTATTCAAAATGGCAGTTATCTTGCAGAAGATCCCCATTGTTTTATTTAATTATAATTATAAAAATAAAACCGTTTTAGAAATATATTAATTTTAAGACGGTTTTTTATTTTATAGTAATGGGGTTTTTATAGTATAATAAAATTATGAATATATATTTAGAGAAATTTATTAAAGAGAAGTTTAAAAATCCAGGTAAGGCACTAGACTTGGGCGCTGGTGATTTTGTTGATGTTAAATCTCTGGAAGATATTGGTTGGAAGTGTGAGGGCGTTGATATAAAAAGCGGAGTTAATTTAGAAAACGTATATATATCAAAAAATAAACCTTTTGATTTAGTTTTTTCAAATTATGTAATACATAAAATAAAAAATAAGAAAAATTTTATTTCAACAATTTTTAATAATTTAAAACAAAACGGATGGATTTTTATACATACTTTTGATGAATCTGATGAAAACAGTACATCTGATATGACTTCTTTATTTTCTAAAAAAATCCTAGAAGAACACGGGTTTATAAATATTTCAACTAATGTTTTTGATTTTTATGATGATGACGAAGGCCACAAACACTTTCACAAAATTTTAGAAATTATTGCCCAAAAACCTTAGTTTTTATGTTATAATATTCTATATGCTAGAAGAGCAGAAAAAAATTTCAATTGGTGATTACGATACGATAATATCTGATCGGAATATTTTTAATCAAATTGTCTATACTCCACTTTCCGAAGCTCTTCGTCTACTAGAGGAACGTCAAAAAGATCCTGTGCTTATGGCAAAAGTTGAGGAATTATTAAAAGGGGACATACCAGAAGTTTTAAGGAATAATAAAAAGTGTGGAGTTTTTGCAAGACAGGTAGCTACACCCAATTTTGATACTCGTTATTTTATAAAATTAACAAAAGAAAATGGATTAAAAACTGTATTGTTTGAATATCCTGAAGATAAGTTTGCTTCAAAAAATGCTTTTAAGCACTCCTTAGGCCAAATAAGAATACATAATGGACTAAGCTGTAAGGGTGAATATTTATTAGAAAAAATTAACATAATAGATCTTGTTAAATATGATGGTAAAAAAATAAAAGAAATATTAACGATTTGGGGAGAATCACTTGTTGTTTTTCATAAAAAATTATTTAACCATTATAAAATACCAAAAGATATTATTTTTTATAATATATCTGAATGGTATGATAGAAATGGTAGTAGCGCAGAGGAGTATTATAAAAATTTTTTATTAATATTTGTTACACATGGAATTCTTTTTGAAAATTTTTTAACATCAAAAAATTCTGAAGGTGATTTTACTAAAAATTTATTATTACCAGCAATTGAAAAAATTATAAACCTAACGGGGATAAAACCACTAATTGTTCCAATGGAGCCACTAGAAATTGAAAGTGAGGAGTATTGGATTGGTCATATGCCAAAGATTAAAAATCTTATACCCTAAAATAAATTTTACTTATGAATCCTTGCTATATTTTTGTTACTTCTTTAAATATCAATCAGGTTATATTGGCTAATTACGCTCATATTGTTCCCATTGTTCTATCAATTTTATTGGCCCTTTTTGTATTCTTTAAAGCAAAATCAAATTTGTTTTCTAAAATATTTTTATTATTTGTTATTACTTTTTCACTTTGGTTAATTGGAGATTTAATTTGCTGGACTTTTTATAATTATAGTCTTATATATGCTTCGTGGGCACCACTTGATTTAATTGAAATTGTTTTTTATACACTTGGATTGTATTTTGTTTTAGTATTTACAAACGGAAAAGACATTTCTGTATTTAAAAAAGTATTACTTTTTTTATTAATTGTTCCAGCCTTTATTATTACAATAACTAAGCAATCCGTTTTGGGCTTTAATCGATCTCAATGTGAAGCTTTTGGCAACGACTCTTTAAGTTTTTATAAGTTGATTGTTGAAGGAATACTACTATTAGTTATGCTTTTCCAGATTATTATTCCATTTATTAAAAAACTTTCGTGGAAAGAAAAGAAACCTCGATTGATTTTAATTGGTTCAATGTTTCTGTTTCTTTTGGTTTTTGGTGTCACTGAATATTTAGCTGCTACAACTGCATATTATGAAATAAATCTTTATAGCTTGTTTTTGCTTCCAGTATTATTGGTAGCTATTATCTATTCCGTATTTGAACTTGATATTTTTGGTTTTCATATGTTGGGCACTCATTATTTGGTTGTTGGTTTGGTTATTCTTATGGGTGGACAGTTGTTCTTTGTGAATGGTGTGACAGATCAGTTGTTGTCCATCTTGACTGTCGTGATTACTATCGGTTTGAGTATTATTTTATTTAGAAATTTAAAAAGAGAGTCAGATCAACGTGTGCACATTGAAGAATTGAATGTAAAATTGGAAACATTACTCAGGCAAAGAGAGTCTCTCGTTCACCTTATTACTCATAAAGTGAAGGGATCTTTCACTCGTTCAAAATATATTTTTGCAGAAATGATAGAAGGAAGTTTCGGTGTTCTTTCTCCTGAGTTGAAAGGTATGGCAAATAAAGGTTTGAGATCAGACAATGAAGGAATCGAGACAGTTGATTTAGTTTTAAATGCTGCCAATTTGCAGACTGGAACAGTAAAATACGATATGAAAACCCTTGATTTTAAGGAAATAGTAATGCATATGATTAATGAAAAGAAAGGACAAGCAGAAACAAAGGGGATAAAATTTGAAACTGAAATTGATGATGATGCATATATGATATCAGGAGATAAGTTTTGGTTGATGGAAGTTGCTCATAATTTAATTGACAATGCAGTCAGATATACACCAGCTGGAACAATAACAGTCGGCTTGAAAAAAGTTCCACCTAGTGGAAAAGAAAATAAGAATAAAATTCTTTTTTACGTGAAGGATACAGGTATTGGAATAACAGATGAAGACAAAAAGAATTTATTTAAAGAAGGTGGTAGGGGTAGGGATTCAATTAAAGTAAATGTCGACAGTACTGGTTATGGTCTTTACACAGTCAAGTTGGTAGTAGATCAGCACAATGGTAAGGTTTGGGCAGAGTCAGAAGGAGAAGGCAAAGGAGCTAGTTTCTTTGTGGAATTGGATGCAGAGTAAGTGTGCTGTGTGAATCCACAATAGTTTATTGTTATAAAGTTGTATCTTTTATGGTATAATAAATACATATAAGCAACTTAATTAAAAAATTATGGATGAATTAAAAAAGAAAATTTTAATAGTTGATGATGACATGTTTCTTTTAGACATGTATGCGATGAAATTTAGCCAGAATAATTTTGAAGTTTCTACAGCTACTGATGGTGTAATTGCAATAGCTAAATTAAAAGAAGGACTTTCACCAGACGTTATTTTACTTGATATTATTATGCCAAAGATGGATGGCTTCGAAATGTTAGAAAAGATTAACTCAGAAAAGTTATGTGAAGGTTGCGTAAAAGTTGTTCTTTCAAACAAAGGCCAGCAGTCTGATATAGACCAAGGCAAGAGTTTAGGAGCTAGTGGCTATATTGTGAAAGCCAATGCGACTCCAGGAGAGGTAGTAAAAGAAGTTTTAGAAATTTTAGACAAGAAATAGGAATCTTTTAATCAATTACTTTACAAACTTTATAACTTTTAACTTTATAACTTAACCATGGATTATAAAACAAAACTTGAAGAACTTATAACATTAGTTATACAAGAGGGTGGATCAGACTTACACTTAGGTGCTGGTAGGGTGCCGGCTATTAGAGTTTCTGGTGAACTTATTTTTCTTGTAAAAAATCCAGTTTTAACCAGTGAAGATATGCTTGGTATTTTGAATATTGCTTTAGACAAACCTAAGTTTGATAAGTTTATGGAAGAGCAAGAAATGGATTTTTCTTATGATTTTCAAGGCACAGCTAGACTTCGAGGTAATGCATTTTTTCAAAAAGGATTGATAAGCATTGCTCTTCGTTTAGTACCAAAAGTACGACCACTATCAGAGTTGCATTTACCTCCAATCATTGCTGAACTTGCTCGCAAAAAACAAGGCTTCTTTTTATGTGTTGGGCCAGTTGGACAAGGAAAATCTACCACCCTCTCTTCAATGATTGATGTTATAAACAATGAACAATCCAGAAACATTATTACCATTGAAGATCCGATAGAGCATGTATATACACCAAATAAATCAATGATCAGTCAGCGTGAAATAGGCATTGATACTAAAGATTTTCATATTGCACTTAAGTCTGTATTTCGTGAAGACGTGAATGTAATTATGGTTGGTGAAATGCGTAATCCAGAAACTATTTCTACTGCTGTCACTGCCGCGGAGACAGGGCATCTAGTACTTTCAACTCTACATACAAACAATGCTGCACAGACTATCGATAGAATTATAGATTCTTTCCCAGGTGAGCAGCAAGATCAAATTAGAATTCAGCTCGCTTCATCTTTGATTGGTATTTTTTCACAGAGATTAGTTCCTAGAATTTCTGGTGGGCTAGTGCCAGCTTATGAATTACTTTTAAATAATAATGCAGTTTCGAATTTGATTCGAGAAAAAAGAACCCATGAAATAAATGTTGTGATAGAGACTGGTAGTGATGCCGGTATGGTTGATTTAAACCATTGCCTTATGGAGTTAGTGCGAACAGGAGAAATTACAATAGAGAGTGCTTATCAATATTCACTTAATCCAAAAGCGTTGGAGAGAATGCTATAATTATTAGCTAGTTAGCTTTAAATACAAATGCTTTTTAAATACAAAGCAGTAGATGACAAAGGAATAAATAAAGAAGGAGAGATAGATGCACCAAATAAAGATGCAGCTATTTCTGGACTTCAACGTAGAAATTTAATCATTGTTTCAATACAAGAATCACAGAGTAGTAAGAGTATATTTAAAATGTCTTTTTTTGAAAGAGTTCCCAAAAAAGATGTTGTTATTCTTTCAAGACAAATTTCTACTTTATTTGAAGCACAAGTTTCAGCTTTAAAAGCTTTTACAATGCTTTCCACAAATGTGGAGAATAAACTCCTAGGAAGACATTTAACTCAGATATGTGATGATTTACAAGCTGGTGTTTCTATCTCTGGTGCTCTTTCAAAATATCCAGATGTTTTTTCAAATTTTTATGTAAACATGGTGAGAGCTGGAGAAGAGACAGGAAAATTAAATCAAACTTTTGCATATTTAGCAGATTATTTAGACCGTCAATATGCCCTAACTTCTAAAACAAAAAATGCCTTGATTTATCCTGTTTTTGTTATTTTTACATTTATTGTTGTTATGATTTTAATGTTTGTAGTTGTTATTCCTAAGCTATCTGCAATCATAATGGAGTCCGCACAAGAAGTTCCATTTTATACAAAAATAGTTATTGGTATTTCCAATTTTTTTGTTAATTATGGTTTTATTTTATTAATTTTTGTAATCCTTCTAGGTATATGGATGTGGAGACTTTCGACTACTGAAAAAGGTAAAGCGTATTTAGATAAAACAAAACTTTCTGTTCCAGCTGTCGGTAATCTTTATCAAAAACTTTATCTTTCTAGAATTTCTGACAATTTAAACACAATGCTTACTTCTGGAATTCCAATTGTCCGCTCTATAGATATTACTGCAGATGTTGTAGGAAGTGGAGTTTACAAAAATATTTTAAAAGAAGTAGCCGATGGAGTGAAGTCTGGTCTTTCGCTTTCTTCTGCATTTGAAAAACATCCTGAAGTTCCAGGAATTTTGACACAAATGGTGAAGGTCGGAGAGGAGACTGGATCATTGGGGCCAATCTTAAAAACATTAGCGGATTTTTATAAAAGAGAAGTGGATGGAGCTGTAGATACCTTGGTCGGACTTATCGAGCCAGTGATGATCGTTGTTCTAGGTCTAGGTGTCGGAATATTGCTTGTTTCTGTTCTTATGCCAATTTACAATATGACAGGGGGAATTAGTTAGATTATAGCTTCTTAGCTTTCTAGCTTGTTAATGTTATAATTAAAAAGGTTTATTATTTCAGCTAAAGGCTGATTCGCCTCAGGCGAAAAAAATTATTATTAAGAAGTCGAAAAAATTATAAATAAGAGGTAGCTAGGCATTAGGCGTTAGATTAGTAAAATTAAAAAACTAGAATCTAAAGACTAAAGACTAGAGCCTATAATTAAGTTTATGAATTCAAAAAAAGGTTTTACGTTAATTGAATTGTTGGTGGTTGTAGCAATTATTGGAATTTTAGCATCTGTAGTTTTGGCGTCACTAAATAGTGCGAGAAGTAAGGGTGCGGATGCTGCAATAAAAGCTAATATAAATGGTGCAATGGCACAAGCCGAGTTGTATTATGATGTTAATAATCAAAGTTATCTTAAGGTTTGTGTTCAGGACCTTACTGGGGCAAAAGGATTAACTAGCTTCAAGGAAGGTGCTGAAAATGCTGGTTCTGGTTCTGTAAAATGTGAAGATGAAGATATTGCATGGTCAATGTCAGCTCAACTAAAGTCAGATACAAATAAGTTTTACTGTGTTGACAGTACAGGAAATGTAAAAGAAATTGGTGGTCACCCAGGGGGAACTTCTTGTCAATAATTTTTTAAATTTCAAAAAACCACCCTTTGACAAGTTCAGGGTGGTTTTTGTTTTTGTGAATATGCTATAATATACAAAGTTATTAGATAACATTTATTTTTATTATGACTACAATACTCGCTTTTATTTTTTTAGTTTTTGGACTTATTATCGGAAGTTTTTTGAATGTCGTTATTTTCAGATTAAATACCGAAAAAGGTTTTCATGGTCGCAGTAAATGCATGAATTGCCGAAAACAACTTTACTGGTATGAGCTTTTTCCACTTTTTTCTTTTCTTTTATTAAATGGAAGATGCAAACATTGTAAAACAAGAATTTCTTTTCAATATCCACTCGTAGAACTTCTAACTGGAGTAGTATTTGCTCTTTTATTTTTGAAATTTCAAAATATTTTTTATACCAATGCATTAATCTTTGCTGGCACAATGGCATACTATGCTTCAATGTTTTCTGTTTTGATAGTTATCGCTATCTATGACATTAGACATAAAATAATTCCAGACATACTCGCTTTGATTTTTGGAATTTTAGCTTTTGCTGGTTTGTTTATATTTTCTCCGCTTGGTTTCGATCCACATATTCCAACTATTTTAGAATTTTTATCTGGTGTAATTATTGCTACACCCTTTGCTTTAATTTGGCTATTTTCCAAAGGTGTTTGGATGGGCTTGGGGGATGCAAAGCTCGCTATCGGACTCGGTTGGTTGCTCGGTTTGTCTAGGGTATTAAGTGGAGTAGTTGTTTCTTTTTGGTCTGGTGCAATCATTGGCTTACTATTAATTGCTTTCTCAAAAAAGCATTCAATCAAAAGTGAAATTCCCTTTGCTCCATTTCTAGTTTTAGGAGCTATCCTCGCTTTTCTTTTTGAATTGCATTTGTTTCCATTAGGGTTTTAAATTTAAATGATTAATTTTATTAAAAAAATAAAATTTAATA
>JBAYME010000038.1:0-8471 GCA_041663725.1 Minisyncoccota bacterium
AAATATAATAGCAATATTTAGCTTAAATGTCAAAAAGACGTTTAGCGTTCTCTACGATAGCTTTTGCCACAATCTCCTCCTCTACTCCTTTAATTTCAGCAATTTTTTTTACAATTTCTTTTACATAAACTGGCTCATTCCTTTTTCCGCGGTATGGCACCGGGGCTACATATGGAGAGTCTGTATCAGTTAAAATTTTATCGAGTGGTGTTTCGCGTATTACTGACTCATAATCACAAATTTCAGGCTTAGGTTTGTAGGTTATAGGTCCTGCAAAAGAAATGTAAAAACCAATATCAATAAATTTTTGCATATCCTCCACACTACCAGCAAAAAAATGAGAAACACCACTTGTCTTTGAATGTTTTTTTAATAACTCATAAACATCAAAATAAGCATTGTGACTTTTATCATCTGGGCTATTACGAACATGCAACATTAATGGTTTATTTACCTCATTGGCTAATTCTATTTGCTCAATAAAAACTTTTTTTTGTTTTTCTAAGCTTTCGGGAGACAAATGATAATAGTCTAATCCGCATTCACCAATACCAACAGTTTTTGGATCTTTAAGTAATTCTAAATATTTATTTTTATCAAATTCTTCTACTCGCGTCTTGAATCCTGGACCCGAAACTTCCTCTTCATCGTGATAAGATTCTTCTAGATGAATAGGATGTAATCCAACAATTGCATAAACTCCTTCTTTATATTTATTTGCAATCTCTACTGCCCTCTTTGATGTACTATATTGACTCCCTACATTTATCAACCATGTATCATTTTCTAATGCACGACCTATAACATCCTCTCCATCTTCCTTGAAGGATTTAAAATTCGTATGACAATGTATATCTATATATTTTGGCATTTTTATTATTAATTATACCCCTACCCGACCTCCCTATGTAGGGAGAGGTTTAGGGTGAGGTTTTTATTCCTTCCTTAGAAATAAAGGTTGTTCTGGTTTTTTGTTATTTTTAATTAATTGTTTTAATTTTATATTTGTTTCTGGCATCAATGGATTTAACATTCTTGCAATTACATATAACTCTATAACCAATTCTTTAATAATTTCTTTTCCTTTTTCTTCGTCAACTTTTACAACCTTAAAAGGTTCTGTATCTTGAATTTTTTTATCCAATTCTCCAATTTTATGCCAAACAAATTCTGTTGCTTTTTGTAAATCAAAATTTTCAAAAAATTTAAAATATTCACTAAAATCAGAATGATCAGGAATTTCTGGACACTTTTCCAGATATTTTTCTGATAAAGTTAAAATTCTTGAAGTTAAATTCCCCAATCCATTTGCTAACCCTGAGTTATATGCCTCTTTAAAACGCTCAATAGTAAATGGACTATCTTCAAAAGAAGAAACCTCTCTAAGTAAAAAATATCTAAATGCATCTGTTCCATATTCATTTACCACATCCCTAGGATCAATTACATTACCTAATGTTTTAGACATCCTTATTCCCCCTTCACCAGTAATAAAACCATTTATAATAATCTGATATGAATTAGAAACTCCTGCAGCCATAAGCATAGCCTGCCACATTGCTCCCTGAAAACGAGTATTATCTTTTCCGCAATATTGAGTAGGCGTTCCCCTAACCCAATATTTTTGAAACAAATTTTCTTCTGGCTGAAGATCCTGAGTATCGTCGAAGGGCCAACCCAGCGTCGAAATATAATTTACCAGTGCATCAAACCAAACATACATCACATGAGCATCATCCTCTGGCACAGGAATACCCCAAGGCATTTTACTTTTCAACCTAGATATAGAAAAATCTTGTAATCCATTTTTAACAAAAGATTTTATTTCATTAAAACGAAAATCTGGCACAATAAATTTTGGATTTTTATGAAAAAAATCCAAAAGCTTATCTCCAAACGCTGAGTACTTGAAAAAATAATTTTCTTCATTAATGATAGAAACTTTTACTCCAGGGTGATCTTTACATTCATCATTTTCTAATTCTGAATCTGTTTTTTCACTTTCACAACCTATGCAATATTTAGCCTCATAATTTTTTTTATAAATAAAACCATTTTTTTCTACTAATTTCCAAAAATATTGCGCTGTTTCTATGTGATGCTTGTCAGTAGTGCGTATAAAATGTACATCTTCTAAAACTCCAAACATTTTTAATTGTTCTTTAAAAGTCTTAAAACCATTATCGACAAAAGCTTGCACATCCATACCTTCTGCTTTGGCTTTTTCAAAAATCTTAATACCATGTTCATCTGTACCAGTGTTAAAAAAAACATCATAATTAATTAACTTTTTATAACGAGCAATGGTATCAGCTCGCACAAATTCAAGAGCATGGCCAATGTGCAGTGGTGCATTCACATATGGAAGAGTTGTAGTTATATAAAAAGTTTTTTTATCCATTTTTTGTTTTAGAAAGAATTTTATTTTTTTCTATATCATTCATTATTTCCATAAATAACATTGCACCAGGAATTGCTAAAATTAATCCCCAAAAACCACCCAACTCAAAGCCTATCAAAACAGCCAAAATCATAATCAATGGTGAAAGTCCTGTAACTTTTTTAATTATCAAAGGAGCAAATAAATAAACTTCAAATTGGTGAATGATCAAATAAGCACCAAGCACCATTAAAGCACTATTCATTCCACCAGAAAGATATGAAAAAGAAACAGCCGGGATAACTGCGATTAAAATACCATAAGGAATCATTTCCATGAGACCAGCGATAATGGCCAAGAGTAATGCATATTGTATTCCCATTATAGCCAAAACTAAATAAGTTAAAACTGCAATAATTACACCAAGAAGCATTTGTCCCTTCATCCAAAGACCTATCTTTTTACTAGTTCTTCCCCATAAGTTTACAATATATTCTTCATGTTTTATTGGTAAAATAATTCTTAAAAAATTCTCAATGCCTTTTTCTTGAATTGATAGATAAAAAGAAATAATTACAATTAAAATTACGTTAAAAATACTACCAAAAGCTACAGATAAAGTAGTAAAAAATCCACTAGATAAATTATTTATAAAAGCACTAGAAGTTGTAAGTAAGGTATCAACAGACATTCCTGTTGATGATAAATTATTTACAACATCCTTAGCACCTGAAAAAGCAACATTATTAAAATAGTTAAGAAAATCTACACCAGGGGCATATCCTGCAATAAAAGAAGCGAAATTATAGATTTCAGTAATAAGCAATGGTGCAAAAAGATAAAAAAGAACAGCTAAAGATGTAATTGAAACAATATATATTATTACTACCCCAAAAACTCTTCCAATTTTTATTTTTTTAAAAGATGGAATAGCTGATTCAATAAAAGAAGCCAAAACAATGGAAGTCAAAAGAACTAGTACTAAATCCCATAGTGACCAAAAAATATAAGCAGCAAAAATAACCAAAACAAACTTAATTATTGTGCCAGTTGATATAGAAATTGAATTTTTACCATTTGTATTAAACATACAAATATAGTATCACAAAAGATGAATTTAATTAAATACAAAAACTAACTATTGTTGAGCATTAATCGTAAACAGATTGTTTGATAAATCTTGTGCGTGTTGTGCTCCTGTCGAAAAGTTTATAGAAGTAAGTTCTATTTTATAAAAAAGACCAGACTGAAGAGACCCTGATGTAAACAAAGAATTATCAGGAAATAAATAATTCATACTATTATATACACCAGGAACAGCAGAATAACCTGCATTATTTGGAACACCATTGAAAACTAAATTAGCCTTTACAAAATCTCCGGCTGGTATGTTACAACTAGTCCAAGTAATTGTAATATGTTGTCCTGCAGTATATACTTCACCGCCATTTGGCGAAATAACATTAATCCATGGTGGAGTGGTTGGTAAACATGGAGTAACTGGTGCATTTATCGTAAATAAATTATTAGAATAATCAACTGTTGAAGTTACACTATCCCAAACACTAATTTTATAATGTAATCCAAAAACTAAATATTGGGAAAGATTTCCAAGAGAAGCTAAGGTTGGTAAAGTAACAACTTCTTGACCATCATTCAAAGATGAATTGTCAGTTAATGTGACACCAAGCGTTTGATTATTACTACTGTCATATATACTCAACCCAATAGGCATCATATTTCCCGCGGGGATATTACAACTCGTCCACTTCACTGTAATCTGTTGCCCTGCTGTATATACTTCTCCACCATTTGGAGAAAGCACAGTAATAGAAGGTGGGGCTGATCTTCTGCAAAAAATTACATCAGAAGGTATAATTGGTCCAATTATAATAAGATCCATTGTGCTTTTGTCTGCTACGCCAGTTGGTGTTAAATTATTAGCTTTCTGGAATTGTGAAACTGCAGCAGATGTAATTTTTCCATATTTTCCATCAACATTTCCTTTTAATAATCCTAGATTTTTTAATTTTTGCTGAAGAGAGATTACATCTTTTCCAGATGAGCCAATACTTAATGCTCCAATACTTGCAACTGTGTTTATGGCAGCTCCAGTTGAAGTTATTGCTGTTTTAATAGCTGGCTCTTTTGTAGCCACACCACTCTCTATATTTTTAACTACAGTAGTCGTAGTTGCTGGAGTTGTATTTACTGAAGTTGTCGCATTATTTATAGAAGCAGTCGAAACATTCACGTTTTGAGTAGTAGTTGCTGTCCTAGATACAGAAGTTACCGAAGTAGCTGCTCTTAAAGCAAGTGAATATAGCTCACTTTGTAAATTAGCCACTTGTTTTTGTAAACTTTGTATTTGAGCATATAAATCATTCATTGTATAAGCTTTGACACTTGGTACAAAAGTTAGAAATATTGCACATACGAGGAGTGAAACAATTATTTTTTTCATAATAAATTAGGTTAATATAATAAAAAGATATATTATTATTGTATAACAAATATTAAAAAAAACAAGTGCAAGTAAGCGTCACCTCTATATACTTAAAATTTAAGTATATTAAGAAATTTTGCTTTATCTTTGAATGGTCCAATTAGAGCTAAATTCAGTTTTTTATCTTGAAAAATATCTTTTGCCATCACTTGAATATCTTTAGCTGTTACTTTTCTGACTTCAATAGCTTTTTCCTCTGCACTTTTTATTTCACGTTTTAATAACTCTTGTCCTCCATAAAAATTAGCAATGTCATCGCTAGACTCTAATGAAAGTTTCATATTCCCGATTAAGCACTCTTTCACTTTATTCAATTCTTCATCGCTGACTAATTCAGTTTTTAATTTATTACATTCACCAATAACTGCCTTGATCACTTCTTCGATTCTTTTATTATCCACTCCAGCTGAAATCTGAAAAAATCCATGATCAGTATATGAATCATTATAAGCTCGAACATAATAACCTACACCCATTTCTTCACGAAGTTTCTGAAAAAGCCTCGAGCTCATTCCACCACCGAGCACACCGCCAAAAACAGAAAGAACAGCATTTTTTTTATAAAATAAATCATGTGAACGCATACTCAAAACGAAATGTGTCTGATCAGTTTTTTTAAATTTAACTAAACACCCTGGTTTATCTTGTTTTTCTTTTACTTTTACTTTTTTATTTTTTTTACCACTTTCTATCTTACTAAAGACTCTTTTTACTTCTTCTAAAACAGTTTTTTCAGTTATGTGACCTGACACTACTATCACAGTGGCTTCTGGTAAATAGTGAGCTTTTTTATAATTTACAAAATCATTACGCTTCATATTTAAAATATTTTTTTTCTCTCCTGCTATGTTCCAACCAGCAGGTTGGTCTCCGTACAAAAGCTCCATCATTAAATCTTGTACCTGTCGTGGGGGCATATCTTCATACATATTTATCTCTTCAACAATCACGCCCTTTTCTTTCTGCATTTCTGCTTCTGGAAAAGTAGAATTTAAATAAATATCTGAAACAATATCAAAAATTTGATTAAAGTGTCTAGCATCAGACTTCGCATAGTATCCTGTGTATTCTTGTGCAGTAAAAGCATTATACTGAGAACCAAGAGCATCTAATTCTTTAGAAATATCAATGGCCTTTGGTCTTTTAATAGTACCCTTGAAACACATATGTTCTAAAAAATGTGATATACCATTTATTTTTTTAGTTTCATATTTTGAACCTGCTTCCACTAATACTAAAACCGTAGCGGTAGGATTGTCCTGCATAGGCACAGTTATAACTCGTAAGCCATTTGCTAAAACTTTTTTTGTGTATTTCATAGACGTATTATGCCAAATATATAAAAAATATCAAAATCAATTATTTACAATATAGCACGCGACCGCTTCTTATATTGTAAAAATTAATTTTAATTTATTTTCTCTTTAATGTAATCTTTTAAATCTGTAACCTTTATTCTCTCTTGCCCGCCTGTATCACGGTCACGTACTGTCACAGTATCATTTTCTAATGTGTCAAAATCAATTACGATACAGAATGGTGTACCAATTTCATCTTGTCTTCTATATCGCTTTCCTATATTTCCATTATCATCAAAAATTACTCGCCCGAATTCTGCCTTAAGTGGGGCAAAAACTTTTATGTTAGCATATTCAACTAATTCAACTTTGTTTTTTAAAAGTGGTGACACGGCACAAATAACTGGCGCCATACTTGGTTTAAATTTTAGATATGATCGTACTTCTCCTTCTTTATTTTCTTCATTGTATACAGAAAGTAAAAGTGCGAGAACTGCACGATCTACACCAAAAGTAGGCTCTATGACGTGTGGAACGATTTTTCCTCCTTTTTCCTCATCTATATATTCAAGACTGTGATTTTTTAAATCAAAATCTGTTCTATAAGCCAAGCCAAAAAGTTCCTTTTGTCCAAAAGGATATTCAAATTCAAAATCAACAGTCCTACTAGAATAATGAGCTCTATCACTTTCCTCAATTTCAATATCATGGACCTTCCCCATATCAATACCTATTTCTTCCATCCATTCAAGCATCTCATCTTTCCAATAAATAAAATATTTTTCCCAATCTTCTTTTCGAATAAAATATTCTATTTCCATTTGTTCAAATTCACGAACTCTAAAAATAAAATCTCGTGGAGTAATTTCATTACGAAAAGCTTTACCAATCTGTGCCATACCAAAAGGAAGCTTTGGATGAAAAGCATCTACTGTATTTTTAAAATTTACAAAAATACCTTGTGCTGTTTCTGGACGCAAATATGAAACTGCTGAAGAATCCTCTAAGGCACCAACTTTTGTCTGAAACATCATATTAAATTTTTGTGCTTCGACCAATTTTCCACCACATTTTTTTTCACAATTATCTTTATCTTCTACCTGGTCAGTACGAAATCTTTTTTTACATTTTTTACATTCCACCATTGGATCCGCAAAATTTTCTACATGCCCAGCTTTCTGCCAAACTTCCTGTCTCATTAAAATAGATGCATCGATTCCATACATATCTCGACGTGAATCTACAAACTTCTTCCACCAAGAAGCTTTTATGTTGTTTTTCAAAGCTAAACCAAAATGCGCCCAATCATATGTCCCCGCAAGTCCTCCATAAATTTCAGAACCTTGAAAAATAAAACCACGCCTCTTACAAAGAGAAACTATCTTTTCCATTAAATCATCTTGTTTTTTATTTTCTTGCATAATTGATAATTCGTAATTGATAATTGATAATTATTTATTCCACCACCCTAGAACCACTATTTGGAAAAGCAGGGTCATTGAAAAGCTGAGTATTTAATGAATTTTTATTAACTGTTATGTCTACATTAGCAAAATCATCATGACCAGTCAAAATTGCATTATTAATAAGAATTGGAGAATTTCCAACCTGAGAAGAAGATGGATTTAAATCCAATTGGAAAGAAACTTGTCGATCGGCCCCAGTGATACCTGTACCAGTTGGTATTCCACCAATGTCCCAAGTTATTTGTTTAGTTGCTGGATTATAAGTTAGATTTTCACCTGACGGAGATATTGTGCCGACAAAACTAACCCAAGATGGCAATGTAGCATTAATTTTTGCTTTAGAAATATTATTCGAGGTATTAGACAGAGCCCAATTGATAGTATAAATAGTATGAACACCAACTTTTGGAGGAATTGGCCCAGTATTTGTAAATGGTCCTGAAGAATATAAAACCTTGGCTATTAACCCTGCATCAGAAATTATTCTTATAATTTTTGATTCTGAATTATTAATTTCTTTAACAGTATTTCCCTCAAAAGCATTGCTACCTTTTATAGACACCTCAATATTTATAACTGGTTGTGCCAACATGCCACTAGAGTCCGAAAATAATGATACAGGAGAAACAGAAAATGAAACAGATCCGGCATCACCTGGGTTTACTTCTGCAAAACCAAATTTTGTATTTTTGTCCCATGTTATTGTATCAGCAGAAGAATTATAAAATCCTTGGTTGGCAGAAATAGTTTTACGATCAAGAGCATTACCAGACAACTTAGCACTTATTACTAAATTATTTATTTTAGTGTCTAAATTATTC
>JBAYME010000039.1:0-8417 GCA_041663725.1 Minisyncoccota bacterium
ATTAATGTAATTAAGATAATTACTCATAATACTAGAACTAGAAAGCTCACCGAACTTTAAAACTTCTGCGTAAAATTTATTTTCATTATCACCTTCTTTGTACCCATCAATTAATTTCTGTAGTTTTTGAAAAATTATTTCAAAATCAAGCACTGCACTCCTTTGAGATTCTCCTAAAAATAATTCAGAAATTAAATCTAAATGAACTATTTTGAATTTATCTAAGGCAATCTCAATTTTTAAATCTCTGAATTCATCATTAATATCTTTTTCGATTTTATCTCGGACAATCATCCGAAGCAACCTTGTCATGAGCTTGACTGCAGAAAAAACAAATAGAGTTTTTTCTCCATTGTACCTTTCAAAAAATATCTTAAAAAATATTTTTATTCTTTTAGCGGTAAAAAAATCTCCGCCTAGTTTATTAACATCAATTCTTGTTTTCATATGCTATATTTTAATTTATTATTATTTTTTATGAAAAGAGCTATTCTTTTCTTCAATTAGTTTACCAATCTATTTTATTTAAGTTAATTTTTTTAACATCCATGTAAAAATTGAGACTTTTTGTAAAATCTGTTAAAATATTAAATATGATAAAAATACAACCAATAGTAAAAGAAATCATATTAAAAGACTTAGAGGCCTATATTGCACTATTTGATGGCTATATGAATATGAGCAGCTATGCATATAAAATACGTGGAGAAGTAGAAGAAATAACTAAAAAGAAGGTGACAATAACTAGTCTGGTCGTTTCCCTATCCCGTATAAAAAAAGAATTAAAAAAACAAAAACCATTAATTCAAGATATTAACATAAAAAATATAAGTACTAAACTTCCAATTAGTGAAATAGTTTATGAAAATAGTAATAAATTTATAGAAGAACTTGGAACCCTACATAAGGGAATTTCTCTCACGAGAGAAGACTTTTTTGTGTCGACTATTAGTATTAATGAAATGAATATTATTGTTTCATCTAATCTAGTAGACAAAGTAATAAAACACTTTAAAAATAAACCGAAAATAATCAATCACGATTTGGCTGCTGTTGGCATATCACTCAGTGAAGAAAATTTCAACATACCAAATACCTTCTTTTCGCTGCTCTCAGTACTAGCTAGAAATAGAATCAATATTGAGGAATTAGTTTCTACCTCAACAGAACTAATTTTTATTATTAAAGAAAAGGATTTTACAGATACAGTGAGTTTGTTTTCAAAGTTATATAAAAATAATTGAGCCGATGGACAGGATTGAACTGTCGACCCCCGCCTAATGAAGTGCCCCGCCTGCCTACGCCTGAGCCACCAATCGGATTTGAACCGATATCTACGGTTTACGATACCATTGTTCTACCATTGAACTATGGTGGCTTAGGCGATGGCGGGCAGGTCTTCCAACTGAGCTACATCGGCATAAAGAAAAAAATAACTTGAGCTGACAATCAGATTTGCACTGATGACCTCGTTCTTACCAAGAACGTGCTCTACTACCTGAGCTATGTCAGCAAAATAACTTTTACAATAAAACAACACAACAACATGTTAAAACAATTATCTCAATAAAAACACCAATAACCAATACTACTATAATTAAAGGTTATATTCAATTAGAAACTCAAATCAAAAAATGGAAATATTACTTTTAATATAAGCATAACCAAAGCAAAAAATACAAATAAAACACCTATAATTCTAGATAATAATGCTTCATTTATTCTATTAGCAAAAATAGAGCTCAACGCTCCTCCAATTGCTGCTGAGATACCTATTATAATACCGAGTTTAATATCTAAATTATCATATTTGAAATAACCAGCTACCCCAGACATAGCTGTGAGCAACATTATAAAACTAGAAGTACCAATTGCTTTTTTAATTGGAAATTTTAAAAATGAATACAAAACTATAAAAATAGAGAGTCCTCCTCCAGCACCAAATATACCAGTAGCCAACCCTACCAATAAACCACACAAGAACATGCCGATGGGTGTTTTAATATATAAAGCAATTTTATCTGGAACAACCAATGCTTCATCTTTATGTTTTGCAAAACCACTACGCCACATTTTAAGTCCAAAAAAAATCATACCTAAAGATAAAACAAACATAATAAAAATTTTTGAAACAGATATTACATAGAAAGACCCCAATTGTGCACCAAGCAGTGAACCTACTAAAACCCATAATGTTCCCCTGATATTAACATTTTTTGCTTTATAATATGAAAAAGAAACAGATGCTGATGCTATAACATCTACCAATAAACTTGTACCCAATACTATAGAAATAGGTAAATCAAAAAAAGTAGAAAAAATAGGAACCATTATTAAAACACCAGAAGCACCGGTAATTCCAGTTATTCCACCAACAAAAAGTCCTAATAAAATTAATAAAGATAAAGACATTTTACTGTTCTAGATTTTCTTTTTTACTATTTTCAAAATCAGAAATTCTTTTTTGTGCATTTTTTATTAATGCTTCATTTTTTAAAACATCAATAGCTTCTAAAGCTCTATTTTTGTCTTCTTCTGTATATTCCCTATCTGGGTAATTATATTTATTTTCTGGTGGGATTTCTTTTTTAATTTTTAGTAATTCTTCCATCTTATTTTAATTAAATCTAATAATACTTAAATTGTATCATTAATAATGATTTTTGTTAAAATTAAAAAATAAACTATAAAAATAAATCAAAAAGATATCCAGTAAAAATAATGCCAATACCTACTATTCCAGTAAAAATTAAAATTAATCTAACCTTCATTACTCTCTTTAAAATCATAAATTCTGGTAAAGACAAACCAGTAATAGCCATCATAAAAGCAAGAGTTGTACCAATAGACACACCTTTTTCCATTAAAACAGAAACAAGTGGAATAACTCCAGCTGCATTGGAATACAATGGAATACCAGCGAGCACTGCCAGTGGTACAGCATACCATCTATCACTACCAGCATATTTTGCCAAAAAATCAGCAGGAACAAAACCATGAATATAAGCCCCTACCCCAATGCCCAATAAAACATATGGCCAAATTTTATTTAAAATACTTAAAGTATAATTTTTTGCATAAACAACTCTATCTTTCCTTGTCATTTTTGGTAAATCTACATTACCATTAATAGTATTTTGATAAACAAAAGGTTCTACTAAACTTTCCATCTTCATTTTTCCTATAATTATTCCTGAAAAAATAGAAATGATTAATCCACTAATTGTATACACAAGAGCTATCTTCCAACCAAACATTCCTAATAATAAAATAAGAGCTACTTCATTGACCATAGGTGAAGCTACTAAAAAAGAAAAAGTTGTACCCAGTGGTACTCCTGCCTGAATAAAACCTAAAAATAGTGGAATAGCAGAACAAGAACAAAATGGGGTAATAATTCCCAGAAGTGAAGCAAGGATGTTGCCTACGTATTTATTTTTATGAGACAAAATAGCTCTTATCTTTTCTGGTGGTAAATATGAACGAATTATTGAAACACAAAAAATTATAACTGAAATTAAAATAAGTATTTTAATTGTGTCATAAATAAAAAAATTTACCGTATTAGAACCTGCTGTACCTGGAAGAAATTTTAAAACATTAAAAGTAACATAATCTGAAAATAATTGTATCGGATAAAAAATACTCATTATTTTCTATTTAAATTACGTCTAACTTTTATCCAATCTTCTTTTAGTAAACCATATATATATTCATCATGAATTTTACCAGAAGCCATACACTTACCAGCTTTTCTTTTTACTCCCTCAAAAACATAACCCATTTTTTGTTGAGTTGTATTTGATGCAATATTATCTTTAAAAACTAGAGAATCTAATCTTCTTAATTTGAGCTTATTAAAAGCAAAATCATTTACTGTTATTTTAGCCTCTGTAATATATCCATTTCTCCAATATTTTTTATTAATCCATGAACCAGTTTCTCCTGTTCCTGAAAATTTATCAACTTTGTGTATACCAATAGCTCCGATAACCTTATTTTCTGACTTTAGTTCAACCATAAACATATAATCATCTGACTCTTTTTGTTTCCATTTTTTTATTTTTCTTTTTATAAAATTTTCAGCATCTTCTCTTGTATAAGGATATGGTACTTTCAAGAGCATTTTAGAAACATCAAAATCCCCGATACCTTCTACTATATCCCGCCAATCACTCATCTTTGGTTTTCTTAAAATTAATCTTTTAGTTTCTAGTTGCATATGATTTATTTTTTACTTTTAATTAATAAAACAAAACTTAAAACAAATGATAAGGTAAAAAATAATGCTCCATAAAAACAAGGAGTAAAAAATGGGTTAATTAAATTACCAGCGGTGTTGGCGGCACAACCAAGTGGACACTCTTTGTTTTGTAGCCAAGCTAAAAGCTCAATAATAAAATTAACCCAAGCAAACAAGGTTCCTAATAATAAAACAATAAATTGAGACACGATTATTTTTCTCATACTTTAATTATAACAATTACATAAAATGCAGTCTATTTAGATATTCTCCCAATTCATCTAATAAAACCTTAGCATTATCAAAAGTTATTAACTGTCTTGCTTCTTTAAATGGCAGCCATTTCATTCCAGAAATTTCCTGTTTAAAATCATCAGTGGTGGACGTGTCCACATTTAAAACAAATCCAGGAAAATATTTTACAGATTTGTCATATACTATTCCATCTTTTTCAAATATATATTGCTCACTAAAAAATATCTCAGATACAATTTGAGCATCAGTGATTCCTGTTTCTTCTTCTAATTCTCGCCTAGAAGTTTCCTCCTCTAGTTCGCCAGGATTTTGGTGGCCTTTCGGAAAACCCCAATGCTCTCCTTGATGCTGTATCAAACAAAAAAGAAAATCTCCTTCAGAATTTTTAAATATTGGAATAACCCCAAATGACTGATCTTTTATTTTTTTCATAAATTTATTATACCAATTCCTCCTCTAATCAGCACACAAAAATGACCCTGATTTCTCAGATTCATTTTATGTTGCGCGACTTAGTGGATGAAGTCGGAACTAGAATACGAGAACATAACGGGCATATTTAGAGACCAAATCTACAAGAAAAATAGTAAACTAGCCAAACATCAACCACTCTGGTTTAAAAATCATCAGAACACCAAGAAATAACATTATAATTCCGCTAATCAAATGAACAAATCTACCGTATTTGGTAGAAATCCCTGTAAGTTGCAAGGTGGTGGCAGAAATAGCAAATACAATAAAAGCAGGAAGAATAAAGATAAGGACATAAAAAATCAAGTACATATAATACTCCCAAGTACTAAGATAACTGTATGAAAGAACTTGCGTATAAACAGCTGGTAACCCCAAAGAACAAACTAATTCAACTAAATTAACTGCAAAAGCAAGAAGAACCAACCCAGCAATAGCAATTATTAAATTTTTCTGTTGAATTATCTGTTTTAGCTTTTCAAAAATTCTTTGTCTTTTTCCACCGCACGTAACATTACATCCTCCAGCAGGATTAGTTATATACTCTTTTAAATTAAAGTATGCCGAAAATAGTGCAATAATTCCTATGATTATCCTTATTAAGGCAATAAAACCTAAAAACATAAAAAGATTCAGCCAAGCCGTCATAAACAAGAAATATACGACAGCAGAAGAAAAAAGAAACACTAAACCAAAAGTCCATAACCTTTTTTTATTTTCTATCCCAAAAAGAAGAGAAACTAAAAACAACAAAACCCACATTGCACAAGGGTTAAACCCGTCTAGAAATGCAATAACAATCGTTAAAATAGGTAAAGAAAAATTCTTTATTGAAACTGTCCCTAAAAATGGAATATTTATCGTTTTTTCTAAAATATCAGACTGGATAACCTCCTTTTCTTTATCTACAACAACTTCTGTCTCATTTGTTTCTCCAATAATATTATTTGTTGTTTTTAAATCATCTATTTTTACCTCTTTTATATTATCTTCTTTAATATCTATGCCTACAATTTTAGCGACAGAATCAGGACATTTCACAATCAAGCATTCTTTAATTTTACGCTCAATCTGTGCAGGAGAAATAGTCGCAGAATATCCAACAAAAGTTTCATCACCTATAATTAAAAAAGGAACACTCCCAGCCTGAACTTTTAAAGTTTCTGCAATTTTTTGCAAAAAAGCAACATTTTCTTGATTATAATATATTTCAAAACTATTAATTTTTAAATCAGGATATTCGTCTTTAATGGTTTCTAAAAATACTCTTTCTTTAGCACAATGAGGGCAACCTTCTCCATAAAAAATATAAGCATTAACTTGGTTTGAAGCACTAGAAACAGAAATCGTACCTAAAAAAGAAAACAGAACTATACTAAGCATAAGAAAAAACTTTTTCATAATTATCTTTCTTTATTTTGATTAATAATCTCCAAAAGTTTTTCTTTCTCTATCTCTCCATTTAATCTTAAAAATTCATTATCATTTTTGTCTAAAAAAACAAAAGTAGGTAAAGTTTTATCTATTTTATATTTCTCTACCATCTCTTTATTATCATCAAATTCATAATATTCTGTTTTAAGCCAAGGGTTTTGACTTTCAATCTCCTTCCATCTTGGCTTCATAATTAAACAACCTGAACACCACAATGCACCAAATTTTAATACTTTCATAAATTATTTTTTAATTAAACTAATAATAATTACTTAAGGAAATACATAAACATAATTCCAATTATAAAAATAAAAACAGAAATCATAGATTTTTTAGTATTCAACTCTTTTCTTATTTCTGGAATCAAATCTGAAGAAGCTATATAAACAAACCCTCCAGCGGCGAATGGCAGTAAATAAGGTAAAACATTTTCTAAATAGGTAAAAGAAAAATATCCTACAACACCTCCCAATACTACGGTAAGAGCAACTATATAGTTTAACAAAAGAGCTTTCTTTTTCGTAAATCCAGCATATACAAGAACCCCATAATCTCCTATTTCTTGAGGTATTTCGTGCATTGCAATAGCTAAAGTAGTTGCAATACCAAGAGATGGATTAACCATAAATGTACTTGCAATAATCAAACCATCAATAAAATTATGAATGCTATCGCCAACTAAATTCATATAACCAAAAGTATGAATATTGCAATTTTCCTTATGGCAATGTCTCCAATGAAGAAGTTTTTCAATAAGAAAAAAACAAACAAAAGAAAATAAGAAAATTCCAAACAATGAATTAATACTGATTTTTCCTGATGCTTCAGGTAAAAGATGTAAAAAGGCACCTCCCATTAAAGCTCCAGCCGATAAAGCCACAAGAAACACTGTTATTCTCTCAAGAGATTCTTTTTTAAAGAAGATAAAGAAGACAGCGACCCAAACACATAGTGTTATTAAAAAAGTTGCTAAAATTATTGATAGTAGTGTAATCATATTTATTTGTGTTTAGTTATTTTAATTGCTTTCCCGTTTATTAAAGCATCAGCTATCTTTTCATAAGCTGAATAAAGTATTCTTTGATAAGTACTAGTGGACGTTTTCATTTTTTCCGCCCCTTGTATCTGTTCCATTTTATCTATATGGCGTAAACGATAAGCTTCAATTTCTTCCATAGAAATTTCCACTATCTCTAAATTTTGCATAGAAACACCTTGTGGCTTAAAATAAACTACGTCTGGCTCAAATTTTATTTCTTTACATAAACAATGTTGTGGTCTTGGCATAGTATTATTATATATTTTTTATTATAAAATTTCTCTCATATCTTTAGCTTTGTCTATAAACAAAATTCCCTCTAAGTGGTCAATCTCGTGCTGGAATATATGAGCAAGCAATCCACTTCCACCTCTTATGAATTTCTTTCCGTGCTCATCATATGCTTCGACTATCGCTTTGGTTGAACGATTCACTTTTCCCCAGATGGGACGGACAGAGAGACATCCTTCCTCCATTAACCTTTTTTCTTTAGATATTTTTTTAATTATAGGATTTATAAAAACTAAATTAGGGTGATTATTTTTGCTTGTATTATCTGATTCTTGGATTCCTTTTGTAAAATTTTCATCAAAAATTTTACCAGACACTATAAACATTCTAAGGGGTATATTTATCTGTGGAGCGGCAAGTGCCACACCATCATTTTGAGAACTTAATGCTATGTTCATATCAGTAATAATTTTTTGTATTTTTGGTTTTAGAATGTCAGCAATAGGAACATCCTTGGCTATTTTACGAAGTGTCTTATTACCATTTTGAATTATCTTAACCATTTTTTAATTCTAATTTAATAATTTTAAAAATTTAACAAAGAAAACCAATCTCTTATAAAAGAGAAATCAGTTTCTTTGTTTTAGTTTTACTGGTCTCTTGTAATAGTCTTTTCTTTACCAATATCAACTAATTCTTCTTTAGGCAATTCCTTATTAAAACAAGGACACCTATGACAACAGC
>JBAYME010000040.1:0-8237 GCA_041663725.1 Minisyncoccota bacterium
CAACCTTTAAGAAAACATGAAGATGTTTGTATTTTTTACCGAAACCATATTTTCCAACCTACATATCACCCTCAAATGACTGATGGTGAGCCATATAATAAAGGTCATAGAAAAAATCAATTAACTGGCAGTTATGGTGACTTTAGTTCTGTAGAAGTAAAAAGTGAAGGTCAAAGATATCCGAGTGATGTTTATTATTGTAAGACAGCCGAAAGTGAAGGTGAAGTTTTTCATCCAACCCAAAAACCAATTGAATTAGGAAGATATTTAATAAGAACATACACAGATGAAGGTGAACTTGTTTTAGATAATACTTCTGGAAGTGGTAGTTTTTTAATTTCTGCATCTTTAGAAAATAGGAAATTTGTGGGAATTGAATTGAATAAAGAAACTATCTTACATAAAAAGGAAAAAGTTGATTTAATCCAAACAACAAAACAAAGACTTAAAAAATTAAAACCTGATATTGAAATAAAAATATATGACAATAACAAATAGTAATGAAAGAAGTTGGGCAATTGATTTGATTTCGGATATAAATATATGGTTAACAGATAGGGATATTGCCATAAAAAGAGCTGGAGGTGAAAATACATTAAGAACTGGTTCAAACTCTATGTTTCCAGATGTGTTACTTTTTGGTGATTTAGAAAAAGGAAAGATTTTACAGGGTTGGGAATTAAAAATGCCCGATACACCAATAGATGATGTGGAATTTATTAAAAACGCCAAAGATAAAGCAATACTTCTTTCTCTGAATAGTTTCTTGCTTTGGAATATGTCAACAGCAGTCTTATATAAAATTGATGAGAATGAAAACCATATACCCATAAAAAATTGGAATAGATTAAGCTACATTAAAACACGAGAGGAAGTAACTCAAAATAAAGCTCAAATTCACGAAGTTTTAATTGAAATACTTAATGATTTAAGTCAATTTATTTTAGATGGAACAGTTAAATCAACTTCAGTTGTAACATCATTAACAAGTGAAATTGTATCTGAATTGATTCAAAATAATCTTGGTTCTTATGTAGATTCATTAAAAAGAGCTTCTGTTCAAGATTGTGATTTTTCTGATGAAATTACACTTTGGTGGAGATATGCAAAGATTGAATATCCTGAAGAAACAGATAAATTTAAGGTTTTAGGTAGGAATAATCTTCTCTCTTTAATAAATAAGTTTTTGTTTGCTCACATATTAAAGTCTTATCAAATTGAAGCGAATAAAATTGATGTCATTAATAGTGAAACAGATATTGTATCCGCATTAGATATTTTTAATCAAATTTCTGAAAAGTGTGATTTTTGGAATATATTTCAGAATCAAAAAGGTGAAAAATATGTAACTCAAGATGTTTGGCAAGATATTCTTAGTTTTAATGATTTATTAAAAGAATTTAGTTTTGCAAAAATTGAAAAAGCTTTACTTCATGACCTAATTGATTTGACTGTTTATAAAAATAAAAGAAAGTTTGCTGGTCAATTTACGACGCCTCAAGAACTCGCAAAACTTGCGGTTGCTCTTACAATTAGAGATACAACCAAACATACAATTGATCCTTGTTGTGGAACTGGAACAATTGCTAGAGAAATATATAATGCTAAAAAAACAGTTATTGGTGTAGATAAAAGTTTGGAAACTCTCTGGGCATCTGATAAATTTTCTCTACCTCTACAAATGGCAATGTTTAATTTGGCAGATCCTGAAGCATTAGGGATTTTGACTAAAATTTTTAACAAAGATGCGACTAAATTATTAGTTGGAGAAAATATTGAGTTTCATGAGCCATTTAAGGGTAATGCTGTTATAGAAAAATTGCCAAAATTTGGATATATCATTTCAAATTTACCGTTTGTCCAACAAGAGGATTTGGAGTTTTTGAATCCAGACATCTTAAAAATAAATGAAGAAATTATAAAATTTATTGGTACTGAATATGCATTAGATGGAAGAAGTGATTTATATGCTTATTTACCTTTTTATTTTTGGAACTTATTAGAAACAAACGGAAAAATAACTATAATTATTTCCAACTCATGGCTGGGAACTGCTTGGGGATTAAAATTTTATAATTCATTATCTGGATTTTTTTATATAGAAAATATTGTTATTTCAGGAAATGGTCGTTGGTTTGGTAATGCAAAAGTTGTGACAAATATAATTACTTTGAGAAAAAGAGAGCGGCCTGACCTTCCAGAAGATAGTGAAATTATAAAGTTTACTGTCACAAAAAAGGCTCTCTCTGAATATACTCAAGAAAATATTGATGAAATAACGGCAATTGTATCTTCTAAAACAATGGTTAATGAAGATGATCTTTGTATAAACTCGTATAGTCATCAAAAAATTAAAGAGATTCAAAGTCTTGGATTAAATCTTAATAGTTTTTTTGCTGACAATAGTTGGCTTTTGGAGCTGTCTGATAAATTAGTAAAAATTTCTGATTTTTTTAATGTTGGTCGCGGAGAAAGACGAGGTTGGGATAATCTATTTTTTCCTGAATCAGGAAATCAAATTGAATCAGAATATTTAAAACCAGTTCTTAAAACTCCTAGATCTATTAAAAACCTGATTGCTAAACCAGATGCTGTTGCTTTTTGTTGTAAAAAAACAAAAGATGAATTAATTAAGTTAGAACATAAAGGTGCGTTGGAGTGGATTGAAAAATTTGAAGGTCAGGTCAATGAAAAAGGGATTCCCCTACCTATATCATTAGCCAGAAGTGGAATAAATTGGTACACGATGTTACCTGCCACTATGGCTGAAATGGTAACAGGTATTAATTTTGGCGATAGATTATTTTTTGCCCGTTTTGATGAACCAACTTTTGTAAACCAAAGACTTGTAAGATTCAGCGTTAAATCACCTGATGTTGATAGTAAATTATGCCACGCCTTAATGAACAGTCTAATCAGTTTGTTTTATATAGAGGCTATGGGAACAGGAAGGGGTGAAGGTGCACTTGATTTGAGTAAAGATAAATTTGAAAATGATTTAAGGATAATAAATCCGAATCTTATTAATGATCAGGATAGAGAAAAAATACTTACACTATTTCAAAAAATTGAAACCAGAAAAATACTTCCGATACAAGAAGAACTAGAACAGAAAGATAGAAAAGAATTTGATGGAGCAGTTTTGGCGGCTATTGGGTGTGTTTCTTATGGAGAAAAAATCAAAGAATCTTTATTGTCTCTCTATAAAATAAGAACTGCTGTAATAAACTAGTTACTAGATAAACATATACTCCACATCTTTAGTCTATTTTTATATATTTTCTCCCTGCTCTTGAATAAATAATAATGGTAGTGTGTGAATTTTAGCTTTGTGATAAATTTTCTATTTTTATTTTTTTAATTTCCAAGCATATGTTCCAGCACAACCAATAATGCCGATTATTCCAGGTTTACCATAGTAAAAATACTGACCATAAGCCTTACCATAGGGCCATTTCCCTATTTCAATTTTTTTTATAAGTGCAAAATGACCTTTGTTTTCGTCCCATGAATTACGAATTACTTTAAATGGTAGTTTTTCACCATTTTCTTTCCAAATTTCAAATATGTTTTTATTACAATCCATTATTTATTTTCAATCAATAATCTGTTTTGTTGATTTATATAACCTGCAACTCCTAATATAATTCCTGCAAATCTTTCAAGTTGGCTTAGGGCAGTGATTTCACCATACTGACCAAGAGATTGCTCAATTGATCGATAATTTTCTTGTTTGTCTTTATCCAAGTGAAAATATTTACCGTATAGATATAAATACATCATATTCTTGGCATCAAATTTATTATTTCCAACGGTTACTTTTGGGAATTTACTGTCTGTATTAAGAATAATTTTTAAACTTTCAAGAAATTCTGATTCACCATATTTTTTAATTAGGTAAGTGATCATTCTTCCTACATGTAATCGTTCTTCGTATTCTATAAATGGTCTTATTGTCATTAAAAATGAATCTAAACTCTCCTTTGGAGGGATATCACCATTGAATTTTATTTTTCCAGAACTTTCTATTGTTAGACTTACTTTATTAAAAGGTTTCTGCATGTAACTGCAATCATGTAAGAGTTTAGCTTGTTGTAAAAATTCAGCTACATTATCCTCTGTAATTAGTGGTGGTTTTTTTGTTTTTTTCACAATATAAATCGATGTTTTAAATTAATTAATTTTACTATTCAAAGTACAATTTCTTTAAAATTTTGAAAAAATGTTTTATCTGTTAACTTGTCAAAAGCATTATTTTCAATAGCTAAAGCGAATAGTTTTTTTGGACGAGATGAAGCTACATATAAAAGTTTTTTAAACTGGGGTGTATAAGTTGAGGTTGTATCCAAACTATGTTGTATATCTTGTTTTCCGTTTTCATAGTTTGAAAAACAAAGTGTCGCGTTATGTGTTTGACCTTTAACACTATGAATTGTGCCTATATTAATAGTTATTCCATTATCAATAAATACATTTTTATTATTGCTATTTTGAGAAATAACAGAATTATTTGCTGTACTGTTGGTAAAATTTATCTTATCTGACTCTATGAGTAGATTTAGCTTGTTTTTTAAAATATCCAAATCAGAAATACTACCACCGGTTAATATTTCATGACATATTTCTATAATTATCATTTTAAGAATACCTTTCTTCTCAGAAGTACTTAAATAATCTTTTAAATCACTCCATGAACCACCATTTGTTTTGAAATGTTTATACATTAAATTTAAAAGTATTTTTGAAACAAAATTTGAACCTTGTTCATTTATTGATTCTTTTGTCAATAAATCTAAATATTCAATATCTTTATTAAAACGAATTAAATTTTTTTTGTTTTGGGTCTTAGTAAGTGTTTTGTTGTATTCACTAAAATATTTTGATAATTGTTCATGTTTATGAGAAATAGCGAAAAAATCTTTATCCGATGGTATTTTTTCTTTTTTTAATATTTCAGCAAATTTTTTTAGAATATCTTTCTCCTTATCAATATCATATTTAATTAAAAATAACCTTACTTTTTCCGATGGGTTATTGATTGGTTGACCAACAACGCCTGAGCCTTTATCAATTTTAAATATATTTACAAAATCAGAAAGATTCATTTTGAACCGTTCTGATTTTCCAAGATATAAAGGACTAACAGGTGTCCAAACAATTTCAGTAATTGCTTGATTTACATCACCAATCTGTTGAAATATTGTTTTTGATCCTTCATCAAATAATTCTTTTAAGATATTAATTTGCATTTCAGAACAATCTTGTGCTTCATCCAGAAAGGCGAATTGAAATCTTTGGCTAATAATATTTTTTAGAATTTGGTTTTGTTTTATATATTCAAATCCATCAATAAAACTTTCATAAAATAAAAAATATCCTTCTACTTTCCTTTTTAAAATACAATTTTTAAAGGCATCAAAAATAATTGTTTCACTACAAGCTTTGGTTGGTAATTTTTTGAAGTTGTCTATTAATGAAATAATTTTCCCATTATTAATAATTGAAACTTTTTGATCTTTTAAAAAACAGCTGTAAACAGCTTCGTTGATTTTTTTAAGTTGTTGTTCTTTGTTAGGATTATCCTTTCTGTTAATTGAGTTTCTATATTTAGTCATTCTTTCCTTAACGGCTGGAAAATCATCAAAATCTAAATATCTATATTCATCTTGGAATTTAATTTTCATTCCGTTACTCGCCAAATATGGAATAAACAAAAATTTATTAACAAATTCTTGGATTGTTCCTATAAAGTTTGGATATTCCATTATTGCTGGATAATGTTTAGCAACATTTTTTTTGATTTCATCGACTGCCACATTAGTATGTGAGATAACACAAATTCCACGACCATTCTGCCAAACATTTTTTTGTGCTAAAACATGAAGTTTGGCGACTATTGTACTGGTTTTCCCTGTCCCCGCATAGGCTTGAACACAACATGGATCTAAACACTTTATAAAAGTTTTTTGTTCTTCATTAAAATGCTCTCCGTTTTTAAAAATATCCTTTTCGGCTTTTTCAATTTCTTCGTTTGTAATAATGTAATCGCACATAATTATTGCTTTTGAACTATTGGTGACATCTTTTCAACTGCTTTTTCCTTTTTTGGTATAACAAAAGTTATTGCATTAACAATATATTCCAGATTAGTTTCTATTTCTATTTTTAATGAATCTTTTATAGGAATGTTTGATATTGTTTGTGCTACACATTGGGCTACTTTTGCTTTTTCACCATGCATTTTTTTATAAAGTGTTTTAAAATCCATTCCTGTGTTAGCTTCTACTTTTCTTTTTTTTAATGAGTTAAATGATTCTATATAAATATTTTTTAATTCAGCTGTATTGTTAAAAATTATTTTTTCAAAAGTTGTTTTTCTTTTCTTATTTTCAGTCAATTCCTTATCAGAATATAATTGCGGTCCGACAAAACAATTTACACTATTGTTATCATCTTTGATTTTTAAAATATATTCTTCTATAGATTTACTATTTCGTCTATCTGAATCTGTCAAAACTGCTATTGGTATTTGGTTGTATGGTATTTCTCTTCTTTTAAAAATGTTTATAAAATTATCAAAACCTAAGTTATTGGTAGAAATAACTGATATCCCATAGTTGGTTAGATCGTGACCGATGATTTTTGCAAGCTCAGGAATTAATAATTGTTCTGTTGGTCCTTCAACTAAAATTATTCCCTGTCCAAAAAACAAATTAGCTTTAGTAACATCAAGAAACCTTGCTAAATAAGCATAATTATTATCACTTAGTTCTGTTTTTCCTTTTGCAAGCGAATGAAATTTACCTTCACAACAAATATTTAAACGGTCCACATCGACCACAGAAGCTAAATTAGGGCTGTGGGTGGTTAAAATCATTTGAACTCCTTTCTTTGATTCTTCTTGAAGAGTTTTAATAATTTTTAATTGCCTTTGAGGATGTAAATGAGCTTCTATCTCTTCGACCAGAAGAAGCCTTGGTACTGGTTGAATATCTAAGTGTAAAAGCTCTGCTGCAATAAAAATCATATTAAGTGTTCCTAATCCAGGTTTTGGTAACTTTTCATAATATAAAGAATTTTTTTCAAGAAAATGTATTAGGTTTTGATTTTCCATTTTTGGGTCTGTGGATAATTCAGTTGGTCCAATTTTAATTTCTTTGTTTTGAGATTGTTCATCAAAATCTTTTAACAACTCATTTATTTTTTCCTTTATCTTTTTTCCGTTACCATTGTCAAAAAAATTTTCTGATACATCTTTAAAATTTTTTAAAAAACCAATTAGTTCTTGTTTATTATCAATAACATCTGGATATTTGTTTAAAATTTTTGAAATTCTTGATCCTGTTTTTGCTTTTAATTCATTTTCAGCATCACGCAAAGGTCTTAAATAAACAATTTTTAAGTTTTCCTTACATCTAGCATCCATCTCGACTGCAACATCTTTTGTTGGACCAACTTTAAAACTAGGAAATTTAATATCATCCTCATTGCTCCTTATGCTAAACCAAATCATAAGTTCAGGTTTGTTCATGTCAGTAAAAGATAAATATTCTGCAAATAGAGCTGCTTGTTTTATAGATTCTTCATCTGTTTCACAATCATCAAATGAAAAATTTAAATCAATATTTATCTCTTGATTTTTATCATTAAAATCTTCTTCACTTATTCTAAAATAATCATCAACAATTTGTTTCAAAATTAAACGAATAGCATCAATAATTGCTGTTTTTCCTGAATCATTCGGTCCAATAATTAAATTAAGACCAGGGTTCAAAAAACAATCAGCCTCTTTTATTTTTCTAAAGTTTTTAATTTTAATGGATTTTAAATACATATTTTCATATTAATAATCTTAATAAGCAAAGATAACCTATTGTAATCTTTTTTATAAATATTTTTAGCCATAAGTTAGATACATTTTTTAAGTAAATACAACATAATTAGATTAATTTGATGAAAAACTTATTCAAAATCGGGGAAAAACGAGGTTTTTTATGCCTAATTAGTTGTGAAAAATTGTGAATTTAATAGTAAAAACCATTAGAAACCATTACTTTTTGTGCCTAATTAATTATGAAATTAGCTATAAAAAACACCGAAAATCACCGATTTTAACCTAAAAATGTTCGTTTTTTACAGGTATTTTGAAGCTAAAAAACATAGAAAAACATGGATTTTGATAGGTAAATTCGTGGTTTTTCGGGGGTTTTTTATCTTAAAAGTGGTGGAAAATGGTG
>JBAYME010000041.1:0-8155 GCA_041663725.1 Minisyncoccota bacterium
AAGATTTTAATAAATTAAATATAAAAGAAGCTCAAATTGTTCTCGGTGCTGCAGTTATTGATGATATCATGGGTCTTATAATTCTAGCCATAGTTTCAGCCTTGGTTACATTGGGAGCAGTAAGTATTGGTGCTATTTCATGGATAATTGCAAAAGCAGTATTATTCCTTCTTATTTCAATTGTTGTAGGAAAAATTTTTACACCACATATTAGTAAACTATTTTCTAAAATTAATACTGGTGTTGGTGCCAAAATAACCCTAGCTATAGTTTTCGCATTATTTTATTCATCCATAGCTGGACTAATAGGACTAGCTCCTATAGTAGGTGCTTTTGCCGCAGGATTAATTCTTGACCCAGTACATTTTAAGTACTTTAAAAAACCAAAGACTGCAGAAGTATTAGAAAAGCATGCTGAATTAACAACAGGAGAACGTAGTGAAAATCTAAAAGAAACAGCAAAAAATTATATAGAAAAACATATTGAAGATTTATTGGAACCTATCGGGCATTTTATAATTCCAATATTTTTTGTTTTTACTGGTATAAGTGTAAATTTAAAAACATTAGCAAATCCGAAAATCTTAATGGTTGCATTAGGAATAACTTTTGTAGCTTTTGTAGGTAAATACGTATCTGGGTTTGTTGTAGGAAAAAAACTAAATAGAAATATTGTAGGATTTGGTATGGTGCCACGTGGAGAGGTTGGTCTTATTTTTGCAACTATTGGTATGGGATTAGGAGTACTAACAGATGAACTTTTTTCAGTAATAGTTATAATGGTTATATTAACTACACTACTAACTCCACCAATCTTGGCTTATTTTCTAAAAAAAATTAAATAAGAAATAAAAAATCACCTTTTGCTTGTAAGTAAAAGGTGATTTTTGTTTTACATTTTACATTTAAAATAAAATTAATATTTCATATTACGCATTCTTGCCGGCAATGTAGCCCGTAGTCCAGCAAAGCTGAAGTGAAAAACCACCGCTTGGGCGGTTTATATGAAGCAAATCCCCTGTTATGTAAAGATTTTTATAAAGCTTCGATCTCATTGTTTTCATATCTATCTCAGCCAAATCAACACCACCATCAGCTATTACTGCCCTATCAAATCCCATAAGCCCTGTAATTGATACTGGTAAAGCTTTTAATAAAATAACTATTTGTTTACGATTTTCTCTAGTAATACTATGAATTTTTGTACTGGGATCAATATTTTTTAAAAGTGATATTATTGCATCTACCGTTCCATGTGGCACAATTTCATCTAAAACATTTTTAAATAATTTATTTTTATTCTCATCAAAAACTTTAATTATTTTTTTCTCAAGTTCTGCCTCATTTGTATCTGGATAAGCATCTATTTTGGCTGTGACAATTCCTGCACGCAAGAGCTCAGCCACCTTTGTAGAAGAATTTAAAATAAGTGGACCAGACAAACCAAAATGTGTAAATAAAATTTTACCAGTCTTAAAAAATTTTTTTACACCATCTAAATAAAAAGTAATCTTCATAAATGACAGAGATACACCAGGCATAGATTTGATCCAAATATCCTTAACAGCTAATGGTACAACTGTCGGAGTTGGAGCTTTTACCTTATGACCCAAGTCTCTTAGCCAACTAAAACCATCACCACTAAAACCATCTTTTGTACGAGAAATTCCACCGGTAGCTAAAATATAAGAACTAGCAGTATAAATTTTACTACCAACCTTAATACCTGTAATTTTATCCATTTCTTTCAGAACCTTTGAAACAGTTGAGTTAGTTTTTATATTTACACCTCCATCTCGCATATATTTTTCTAATACCATTACCACATCAATAGCCTTTTCAGTTTGAGGAAAAGCTCTTTTGCGAGCTTGCACTACCAATGGTAAACCTAATTTTTCAAAAAAAGTGAAAGTATCTTTCACTCCGAACTGCGAAAATGGCGAATACAAAAATTGCTCCGCCATTCCATAGTTCTTTAATAAAATACGATTATCATATTCTGCATTGGTAATATTGCATCGCCCGCCACCAGTCATTTTTACTTTTTCGGCTAACTCTCTATTTTTTTCCAAAAGTAATACTTTTTTTCCTTGTGATGCACTAATACCAGCGGCCATCATTCCAGAAGCACCACCACCAACTACAATAACATCAAAATCATATTTGATTTCCTTAAACATAAATATTTCTAAAGCAAAATTATTTCTTTGCTTTTTTTGGTTTTTTAACCTCTTTTTTAGGATGTGAATTTCCTTTAGCCATAAAAAATTTTATTAAATAATAATACATTAATTATACAATACTTTATATAAAATAAAAACCTTACTTCATTTAATTAAAGTAAGGTTTCTTCAAATTTCTTAAAAATACTATAACATCACCCGACAGATATATCTGTCAGTCTGCCTTGGGAAGGCATCGCTTACTGTTTTTAACTTTGAATGAACATCTAAAATCAATAAACCTTGATTCTGGATAGCATCCAATAACAACAGCCAGTCAAGATTTTCAAAAAGATTCAACCAATCTTCTTTTTCTATAAGAAGATCGATTTCTCTTTCTTGGTTTTTACTGAAGTTCGTCTCTTTGAAAAGATTGCATTCTGGTTTAAGCTCTAGCTTTCCAGAATTTGAAACTGCAAATTTTTTTAAGAATTTACATGCTCCTTTTATGTCTTCTGTTTTCATCTTATATATATATTTAAGGGTTAATTATTTTAAGTAACTTCTTTTACTAAAACGATATCATACTTTAGAGAATAGTCAATATAAATTGGCAATGTCTACATATTACCACTACATCTTGACTTTTTAAATATTATATGATAAAATATAACAAATTTAAAAATATTAAATATGGCAAACAAAGGATCAGCCGTTCTGAAGGCTTTTCGTTACGGAGTTAGATTCTCTGAACGATGTTTCAGAAACATTGGTGTACAAATCCGTTGGATTTGGAATACCAATAGTAGTAATATTGGCAAAATACATGCATGGCGTGTTAGCAATGATTACCATCCTTCAGTTGAGCACATACTGAATGGAGTTATGATAGCATTATCTATCAGTGTGCTACTCCCAATATTAATTATCTGGGCAGGCATCAAATCGTTATGAGAGCTGAATTAAAAAAATATTCAGCTCTTTTTTTTAATTAAAATTTATTAAATAAATAAAAAAAAGCCAGATTTGATTTAAAATCAAACCTGGCTAGAAATATTTATATTAATTAAAAAATAATAATCATAATTAATATAATGATAGCAATAGTAGCAAGTACTGAATATACAAATAGAACTAAGGCGGTCCTCTTGCATTGTGTTAGGCTTCTCCACCAATAGGTAAAATTTATCCATTTGGCACGTACAATTTTATAAAGATTTTTTATACTTTTTACAATTTTTTTGATTAATAAATATATTTGCTCTATTATGAGCAAAATAAATAAAAATATATTTGCAAAAAATACAAAAATCCAGAATCCTATATCTTTCCTATTTTTGACTATGATATAGATTAACCACCACACAAAAAAGAGGGCAAGCAACCCTACCATAATCATTAGTATTATAAAAAATACCCAAGGAAAAGTTAAGAATAGGGCAACAATAAGAAAGCCGACTCCTAAATAAATAAGAATCCAAAATAGACTCTTTAAAAAGTCCCGTATTTTAGCCCAATTTATGCTAAATACTACAGATCTTAATAGTTTTGGAATACTTAAACTAATCAAGAATAAGAAAAGAAAGAAAAGGAACATAAACCAAATTGGCAATAAATTCGGAACAGTAATTGTCTCAATCTTCAATCTTTCTGTCACTATTGTAACATCAGCAGAAACATACCTCATAGCATCTAATATTGATTTATTTTTCAATGCTAAATTAGCAGAAATAGTATCTGGAAATTGTAGTTCTGAAAATTTCTTTTCTTTTACCACGACTCCCTTAGTAGATAATATATCTCCAGTTCTTTCAACTCTCTCCCTTGCTAGTGACTCATTTTCAGGCTCAAGATGACCTGGTTGTATAGATTCTTTAAACCCATAATTACCAGCTTCAGGAGAAGAATATCCACATAAACTAAGAAAAACTTTTGGTTTTTCTAAATTTAAGTTGTCTGGATTTGCATGCCTTCTAACATCCACGGACGTTCCATCGTAGTCTAAATTATTTTGAATCAAGTGCTTAGCGATAGAATCATTTATGATTCTCATAATTTCTCCAGCAATGTATTTTTCTTCCAAGGAATCCTCTACTAAAATTCCATTTACATGAAATTTTGGAGCAAGTGGGTAGTTTACTCGACAAGAGAAATTCATCGTATCCTTTACAATACTTTGATACTCACCTTGTGTCGTAGAAAAAAGACCCCAGATATTAAAATGATTAATACCTCTATCATCTGTCTTCATAAATCGATGATAAAAATTTACTTCTCTTTCTTTTGCAACATTGTAAACACCAAATAAGCCCAGAAAAACAAACGATAAAATCGTCAAAGTGGTAAAAGTTAAAATAATTTTTTTCATAGTTAATAATTTTAAATTGTTTATAAATAAATAAAAGTTAAATTGATTTTTTGAATTTCCATAAAGAAACTCAAAAAATCAATTTAACCTAAACAATTTAAAATCTTTTTCAAAGTACAATTTACAGCACAATGATAGCACACCTGACACCAAACGTCAAGGAAAGTAGAAGTGTATTCTTTTATTAAAATAAAATAGATGCAAAAAAATTATTTTTATGGTATCTTATAAATGTTCAATATCTGGACAAAATTGCGTCGGTGGCAGAGTGGTCAATTGCATTTGACTGTAAATCAAACGCCTTCGGGCTACGTAGGTTCGAATCCTACCCGGCGCACAATAAACAAATGAACCCAATACATTGTATTGGGTGATTTTGTTTATGCGCTCAGGTAGGATTCGAAAGACGGAGGCGGTATACAAGCAAGCGAAGCTTGGCTTGTCGCCGAGTCGGGGTCGCGAGTACTTTATTTTTTATGAGCTTTACGAAATAAAAAATTTAGTAACTCGTGACCGAATCCTACCAAAATTTAGTCGAAGGAGAAATTCCTTGCCCGCCTTTGGAGGGCTACCCGGCGCACAAAACTAAAAATAGTCTAGCATTTGCTAGACTATTTTTATATCCATATGTGTTGGGGTAATAATAAGAACCACCCTATGTCTTTTTTAAACTAAAGATTTAGATTTAACCTTTATTGGACTCTTAACGCCCTTATTGCGAGATAGGTTCTTGCTTTTTTTAGATTCAATAATAAGCTCATTATTTTTTTCAGAAACAAAAATCGTATCTCCTTTCTTTGCTCCATTCGAAATAATAAAGGAAGCGATAGGGTTTAAAATTTTATTTTGAATTAAACGATTTATAGGACGAGCTCCAAAATGCGGATTATAACCCTCTTTAGCTAAATAAGACAATGCATCACTAGAAATTTCTAATTTTATATCCTTAGATTTTAATCTGTCTCTCACCACTTGTATCCTCAAATTTACAATTTCTTTAATTGCACTCTCTGATAGAACATCAAATACTATAATTTCATCTAAACGATTTAAAAATTCTGGACGAAAATTATCCTTCAATGCATCCATAACTTTTTCTTTTGTTTGATTATAATCCTGTTTATTTGAATTATTTGAAAATCCAATTGACTCCATTTTTTCAATAAATTGAGATCCGATATTGGAAGTCAATATAATTACAGCATTTTTGAAGTTTACCACCCTGCCTTTTCCGTCAGTTAATCTACCTTCATCTAAGATCTGCAATAAAATATTAAAAACTTCTGGATGCGCTTTTTCAATTTCATCAAAAAGAATTACTGAATATGGCCTATGGCGCACAGCCTCAGTTAGTTGACCGGACTCATCATATCCAACATAGCCAGGTGGAGAACCGACAAGCTTTGAAGTAGAATGTCGTTCCATATATTCAGACATATCAACTCGTATTAATGCTTTGTCATCATTAAATAAAAACTGAGCTAAAGATTTAGTTAATTCTGTTTTACCAACTCCAGATGGGCCAAGAAAGATAAAAGAACCAATAGGTCTGTTCGGATCTGAAATACCAGCCCTTGAACGACGAATTACATCAGAAATTCTTTTAACAGCTTCATCTTGTCCAATTACTCTGTTTTTCAATTCATATTCCATCTTTTCCAACTTTGCTCTTTCTTCTTCTAGCATTTTAGTAAGTGGAATTCCTGTCCAACGAGACACAACTTCTGCAATATCTTCAGAAGTAATTTCTTCTTTTAAAATTCTACGGAATTTTTGTAATTTTTTTAAACGCAAAAGTTTTGTTTCTAATTCTTTTTTTAAGTTTGGTATCTTACCATAACGAATTTCAGCAGCAGAGGAAAGATCCGCTTTCATCTCTGCGTCCTCCGCTTGTAAACGTAAAGTTTCCAATTCTTTTTTTATTGAACGAATTTTAATTACAATAGATTTTTCATTTTGCCATTTTAATTCTAATTCTTTAGTTTTCTCTTTTAGATTTGCGATTTCTTTTTCTATATCCTTTATTCGATTTTTAATATTTTTATCTTCTACATCAGAGACTTCAACTTCTTTTATAAGTGCTTGCTTTTCAATCTCTAGACGCATTATTTTTCTATGTGCTTCTTCTAAGACTGGTGGTTTGTTTTCTAAGGCTATTTTCAAAGAAGAAGAAGCTTCGTCTATCAAATCAACAGCTTTATCTGGTAAAAATCTATTTGTAATATAACGAGAAGAGAAATTTACAGCAGAAATTATGGCATCATCGGTGATTCTTACACCATGGAAAAGTTCATACTTCTCTTTAAGTCCTCGTAAAATAGTAATTGCATCTTCTATCGAAGGTTCATCAATATATACAGGCTGAAAACGCCTAGCTAGTGCTAAATCTTTTTCAATATGCTTTTGATATTCTCTTAATGTTGTAGCACCTATTGCTCGTAATTCCCCACGAGATAATGCTGGTTTAATCATGTTAGAGGCATCCATAGTTCCTTCTGCACCACCAGCTCCAACTATCGTATGAATTTCATCAATAAAAAGAATTATTTTATCATCCGCTCTTTCAATTTCTTTCATAATCCCCTTTAATCTTTCCTCAAATTCTCCACGATATTTCGTACCAGCTATTAGTGATCCCAAGTCTAAAGAAACTAACTCTTTTTCCTTTAATGATTCAGGTACATTACCTTTTGCAATTCTCTGAGCTAGTCCTTCTACTACTGCTGTTTTACCAGTACCAGCCTCTCCAATTAAAATTGGATTATTTTTTGTTCTACGAGAAAGTATTTGCATTATTCTAGTTATTTCATTGTCTCGCCCAATAACAGGATCCAATTTGTCCTCTTTAGCCATCTTAGTAAGATTCCTAGTGTATTTTAAAAGTAATTTAAATTTTTTGGGCTCTGTAACACCAGTGATGTTTTGACTACGAAGTTCTTCTAAAATTTTCATTACTGCATCTTTAAATATTTTAAATCTAGTTAATAGTTCTCGTCCCTCCCCTGCAATATCAAGCATTGCAATAAATAGATGTTCAGTTGAAACAAATTCATCTTTTAAATATTCAGCCAACTTTAATGAGTGCTCGATAACTTGAGCTAAATCTGGATTTAAATAAATCTGATAAGCTGGAGACAGAGTACTGCGAGTTTCTGGTAATTCAATTAATTCCAAAACTGAATCAGTCAAAAGCATTGTGTCTATTTCCATTTTGTCTAAAATAGAATTAACCATACTTTCCTCTTGTAAAAGTAGGGCACCCAACAAATGTAAAGAAGAGACATGGTTTTGTCCACGCTCAATAGCCAGCTCATGTGCTTTTTTAATTGCTTCTTTTGCTTTAGTTGTAAATTTATTTAATGGTGGCATAAATTCAATTTTAAATTATTAATGATAAATTATCAATTTTACTTTTATTTGTAATTAATAATTACTACTATATTTTTTGTGTTTCAACTACCTTTACGGATTCTATGATTGTTCCAATTGGAACAAAAGAATTTATTTCACCCATTAATGCAATCCCTAAGACATTTCCATCTAAGTCTATTACTGACCCACCAGAACTTGCTTTATTTACATTTATTTTCATATCATATGATCCATCAAAAATAAATGAAGAAAT
>JBAYME010000042.1:0-7904 GCA_041663725.1 Minisyncoccota bacterium
GCAAAACTAAATGGTAAATAGGCAGGACAAGATAAAATAAAAACCTGATATTTATCTTTTTTTACTAAATCTTCAATTCTTTCCATACTAAAATTATATCACAATAGTTCGTAATACCATCTAGGGTACAGAAAATGACCCATATAAATTAGGTTTCAAATTTTGCTCCGTACTTGGAATGATGTTCGAATGGAGATTATAAACAAAATAAAAAATTAATTTTGTAACTTTTCTTGTAGTTGTATTATATTTATATCATCAAAAACTTTTTTTATTTCTAAATCAGATAAATCCCTAATATATACTGTTTCATCGTTAGGATGACCAACAAGTATATAACCAGATTGTCCGAGTTTTATTTTTTTAAAACCTGGATGTTTGTTTAAAGATAAAGCCGTCGCATTAAAACCACTAATTCCTTTTTCTACTGAAAACATCATTCCATCATCATTTTTATATTGTATAGTAACCCTTTCCATTGCCCCTTCTCCAAATTTCTTATCTTTATTAGCATCATAAAACTCAATTTCGTATTTTCCTATATTACAATCATAGACATTGGACATATTACCCCCAAGAGAAATAATTTTACCTTCATTTAATAGTTTTTCAACTAATTCTTTCATTGAATCTTTTGCCATTTGTTCTGTTTGATTCCTGGTATCTTTATCTTTTATTGTCTGAGCTTCAACTTTATCAGACATAACCAAACTTCCAACTGTAGCTAAAACACCTACTCCAATATTTTTTATATTTTTCCTTACCCAAGATTCTTTCATGTATATAATTATACCATAGTTTGTAACCTACTACCATACACAAAAGAATCCTTATAAAATAAGGTTATTCTACTTTGCTCGCTTGGTACGATGAATTACGAACTATTAAATGGGAGGAGGTGTTCCCTTTTCCAAGTGTTTCCTTAAAAGATATTAAGCAATTATTAGCTTTAGTTTAACGAAGATGCCCAACTTGCCCAAGATGCCCACATTTAAGGTGGGGGTAAGTTCGAATGAGTATAATTGAATTAAAATGAAAAAAAGTCTTATGTTTCCATAAGACTTGAGTATAATTCTGATAAACCTTTTGATTTAATACTCACCCTCAAAGTCAAAATAATTATATTTGGGTGGGTTGTAATCTTCGTCTAGTTTGATAGACAAAGAATTTGGGTCAATCTTTTTACCACAATTAACACAAAACTCTAATTCCACTTCTGTTTTAGATATTTCATGTCCACATTCAGTACAATATGTCATAGCTTTTATTTTTAAGGTTAAACAAATATTTCTTTCACCTTACATTTTTTAATCTGTAAAGTCAAGAATAAAATACTTCCCTTCTGGGAAGTTCACAACGTTCACATATGCACATTTTTAGACATCAATTGCCCCAATCTTTCTTTTTATTTTCTAATTCACTAGGTAAATAATCTTCATTAACTTTACTTTCTTGGGACGGTCTTAATATATATAAACGTCTATTTTGAGTATCTAAATAAACCCCAGTTGAATCTCTATTAAAATCTATTTCTGCTCTATTCATTTTTGTGTTTGGCCCAGTCATTATGGTAGGCTCCAAACTAAACTCTTTAGTAAAAACATCAGCAACACATTTAATTGATTCTTCATACTCATCCCAAAAACCAGTTCTACCTCCCAAAACTAAAATATCAATACTGTTTTCTTTTACCTTCTTTTTAAATTCTTGCGTAGCTTCAATCAAATCAGTTGTAAAATTTTCCTTTTTGTCAGAAAGAAAAGCATCTGGGTCTTGATGACTCATAAAAGAAATTTGTTTTTTACTACCTATTTCTTCCCCAACCCCAACTACTACTGTGCAATTACATACCCTTTCTGTATATTTAGGTTCTTCATTACTTTCAGAAATGACATAACTATTTTCGCCTGCATTTCTTAAATTATTTTTTTCTAAAAAAGTATTCTCCCCGTCATAATCAACAAACAAGCCGTCCTTTTTTATTCGTTCAATTGCCTCTATTGTAATTTCATCAAGAGGTTTAGTAGAATCAATAAGACATGCACGAATAGGCTTAAAACCTTCTTTACCTAATTCATGTTGTTTTTTTACTTCTGCTGTTGATATTGTTTTTTGTGTTTGAGGTCTTTCTTTTCTATTCCCAAAAAATTTAAATTCCATATTTATATTATACACTAAAACTATTCAGGTTCGAACTTCTACTAAGGTAGGTAAAATAAACCTTAAGTTATAAGGTTGTTTGTGATGCTCCCGACACAGGTTCAGAACATTGACCCCTCAGGCCTTGTAAGCATTTTTGAGCTACTTTTAAAGTGGGATCAGGAGGCAAACAGGTCAGTTTGGGTCAACCTAAAATAACTTTTGAAATGCCAACAAATGCCAACAAAATGAACCTTTTAAAGAGTTACTTCTTCACTATCCCCAATAAAAATACAAGAATCATTTTCAATAATAAAGGCTTGGTCATCTTTTAATACCCTAAGTGTATGTTTTAGCCCTTTCATCTTTTCTAAAATTTTTTCTTTTTGATTATCTGTGTAATGACATTTTATTAAAAAAGGAACATACCCAAGTGCAGTAAAATCAGTAACTCCATATTTATTTCTAGTCGTCTTCCATCCACCAACTTCTACTGTTGGACACATAAGATAAGAACCTGAACTACATCCAAGATAATTTAAACCATTATCAAGTAATTGTTTTAATATATCATCAAAACCACTCTCACGAATAGTTTTTAATAAATAAAACGGATTTCCTCCACAAACCTGTATCACATTTCTGTCGGAGAAAAAATTCAAAATCTCTTCTTTTGTTTTTCCTTTTATATCAAATTGCTTAAAATCTATTCCTGACTTTTGCATTAACTCAAAATACTCATCCATGTATTTTATGTATTCTTTGTCCTCCACAACCTTAAAAGCAGTATTAATAAAACCAATTTTCAAATTTTTTCTGGGAATACCAAGAAGGTCATAACCTTTTTCTAATAAAAACTTTTCTTTTGATGCGAGTATTAATTTCATAATAATTTGAAATCAACCATTTTAATAATTGTATCTGAATTTACCTTATCACCATAATAAAATTTATATGTTTCGTACATTTTTTCCTCACTTTCAAACTTTCCATGTCCGTTAAAATCATTACCTTCTAAATCCTTTAATTTTTTTTCTTCAATCTTTACTATTATAGCTTTTGCAAACTCTTTCCCTGTTATCTTGTCTATTAATAATAAATTATCATCTTTTTGTAAATCTTTATCATCAAATAATCTCCAAGTAGAAGTTTTTTCTCCTGAAATAACTAACGGAACCAGATTTGGCATGAATTTTAGAGTTTTCATAATTAAAAAAATTAAGCATTAAGAACATTCTGTGGTTTACCTTTTATATAAGCTTCTACATTTTCTACCATTACGTTATTCCCCATTTCAAAACTTTTTTCTGAACTGTAAGCAATATGAGGAGTTACTAATATCTTTGGATGAGTTAATAACTTTTGATAATAAGAGTCTTCTGTGTCTCCAACAAGAGCTCCCCCACAATCAAGACATGCTTTATTTAATTTACCAGTATTTAGTGCTTCAATAAGAGCATCTTCATCTAAATTTTCTGACCTTGTTACACTAATAAAAGAACTTCCATCTTTCATTGAATTAAAGAAATCTTTATTTAATATTTTATAAGTTGTTGGGTTGCTACTTAATGTATCTACTACTATATCTGCGTTTTTAACTGACTTGTGTAAATCATCACCTTTTTTAAAAAAGCTTACATTCATTCCATATGCTTCAGCTAATTTGGCTGTTTGTTTTCCTACATTTCCATAACCGAGTATTGTTATATTCTTATCTACTAAGCCAGGAGTCATTGGTGGTAAACTGCCATTAATACGAATAATTTTATTAGTATTTAAATATTCATTAAAATTTCTTTGGGTACAACCAGCCATCCACATTATCCATTCGGAAACAGCATTCTTATTAATTCCAGGAGCATTAGAAATTAAAGCATTGTTTTTTTTCATTACTTCTAGATCAACAAAAGCTACACTTACAAAACCAACTGTTATATAAACATTTTTAAGTTTGTCATAAGCATCCTTCAATCCTGCGGTACCAGAACAAATGATATCTGCTCCTTCTACTCGCTCTAAATATTCTTCACCGTTTTTAGGTAATTCATCATAATATGTAACTTCACCTAACTTGCTTAGTCTCTCAGTTTGCTCTTTTGTAAAATTTTGATTATTTGTAACAACTATTTTCATAAAATTATTTATATTTCTCTAATTCCCTTGACCACTTTTCATAATTTTCTTTTGCAAACTTCCTATACTCATCACTACTAATACGATTATACATCCAATCAAGCTTTTCTTTTATTTTTTCATAACCATCTTCTAATACTCTTTTCTCAACAAAATGTTTAGCATTTGTTTCAAGATAACTTATGGAATCTGCGTCCATAAGAGCATTCTGTTCCACATCACCACCAAATTCGTGCTTACTGATTAAGTGTTTTACTTTGTTTATAATCTCAATATCTGCACCATTTTTTTCTAAAAACTTCCCTATAATTTCTGCTCCTTCTTCTGAATGACGTTTTAATATCTCTGGGTTTAAATAATCTCTATCAGACTCCCCTTTTATTCCTCTTTCTATATCATGAGCATAAGCAGAGATTTTATGAGCTTCAGTTGCATTGGGAATTAACTTTTCAATCCAATATACCGCTCTTTCAAAATGAGATTTCTTTTTTCCAAAAGCTTTATCTACATACTCAACTACTTTATTGTATAAACTTTTCTCTTTTTTTCTCCAATTTATTTCAAAAGAAATTGAATATTTATTTGGGATTTTCCAAAATGAGAACCTTAGAAAAAATAACTGAAATTTATTTCTAGCAATTTTTCCGAATCCAAATCTATTTAGTGTAAGTTCTATATCTATAACCATGTATACAATATATCATAAGTTTAAACTTCTACTAACCCCCTGCCAGCCCTCCTTCGTCGGGAGCAGGCTGGTCCAAAAAATAACCATTGATAAATATGATTTAAAACATGGCTCCCTGCCCGCAATGCTATGCATATGCGTTGCAGGCGGGCGCACTTGCCTGCCCGCCTCTGGCGTGGGGGTGACCCGTCTCGCCCAAGGCCAGCCTCGACGGCTAGGCGGGCGAAGCCGAGGCGGATGTTCGAACCTATATTATGGGGGAATAAAAAAGGACAAATTATATAAATTCGTCCTTTTGTTGATTAATCTTTATTTAAGTTTTAAAAGAAAACTATTGAGTGTTTTCTTATTGAGCTCTTGTTGATTTCAGACCTATGATATTCACAATCTCCACAATCAGAGAAGGCAACATACTCTTCTGGAAATCTACATTTTTTTTGTTGAATATCAAAGCATTTATAAATTGGGTATTTGATTTCTGATATATAAGAAAATTCACAACTTTCTCCATTAATAATTTCTTGATCTTTTTCTCTGATTGAACTTTTAAAAGACATCTTTTTGCTACTGTGACCTTTTAATGTTCTTCCATTTTTTAAATGAAAATTTAAAATTTTTTTTCTTTTTTTCTTACTAGACATATGCTTTAATTTTAAATTATTTAGGAACTCATGATTAAAATAAATTAAGTAATTTTTGAAGTGCGTCTTCTTTTTTGAGAATTAAATCAAACTTATTAAAAACTAGATCGGCAGAATTTTGCACTTCAGACGGGAATGGCAATGAAGATATTGCTACTATTTTACAGTCACTAGTGCCGTGTTCATTTTTATAAGACATTGAATCCAAAATACGAAATTGAAGCATCAATCCTGAAATAAAAATAATATCATACTTTTCACCCTCAGGTGGTTCTTGTAAAATAGTACTGATTCTTAAAACTTTTGCCTTTCCAGATAGTAAAGTACAAATAGCATCAGAGGTAATGGACTTTCCGTCAACAATTAATACATTTTTCATAGCGTTATTTTTTTAGTTATTGAATTGAGATTCATTTATCCTAATCTCCATAAAGAAACTAAGACAAACGAACCACAAAATTAACCAAAACCCTATGTCAAAAAACTACATTACTGTCTGGACAATAACATATTTATGTTAAGCTGTAAAGCTTTTTTGATGCTCCGAACTTGGGGTGATGTTCGAATGGCAATAATAGATAATTATAGCTGTTTATAAATCTCATCTACGGTTTCCTCTAGTGTCTGATCGCTAGAATTTATAATTTGACAATTTAACTCATCTTTCTTTTCTGAAAATTGCTTATGAAGGTCAACCGTTCTTTTGCGAAGTTCTTCATTAACACCTCTATCATCAAACCTTTTTAATAGAGAATCAACAGAAGGCAAAAGTAAAAATGCTTTGAAGTTTTTATCCTTAAAGAAACTTGAATACTGTTCTAACATTTTTCTTCCTGCAGTACCCTCAATAAAAACACTAAAACCTTTTTCTAGAAAATTATTAGCTATATCACAAGCATTTTTTACAATAAGTGAAGCTTGCAATTCCACTTCTTCGTTATAAGGCCAAGGCCTCACATAGCCACCCTTTATCATTCCACGAAGATTATCCACTTCTATTACAGCACTTCGTTCAAATTTTTCTGCCAATGCTTTTGATGTTGACGATTTACCAGACCCTGCTGGGCCAGTAATGAGACAAATAAAAGCTTTTTTCATTTCCATATTATACACCAAAACTATTCCGGTTCGAAATTCTACTAACCTATGAAAAATAACCTATATAAAATATGGCTTAAAATTTTGCTCCGCACTTGGGGTGATGTTCGAATGAGTATAATCACTCAGAAATAAGAAAAGCCTGTCTGCGAAAGAAGCTTCTAGGCTCTCTCATTCAAACAGGCTTAATATTCTATGAAATTAGATGTCTACAGCATAATCATTTTGTGTTGCTGGTATAATCAGCTTCTTCGGGATGTTAAACTTTATAAGTTCTTCGAACCCAACACGCGACGATAAGCACATACCAATTTTTTCACCCTTTTTCGCTGGGCGAAGAAGTTCTGCACCTCCTTTTTCAATCCTCACAATAGTTTCAAAGATTTTATTTTCCCTGTCTTCGTCATTTGGGTGCTGAATAATAATATCAGTCCCATTAAAAACTTCTCCTTCAACAATCGTGCCAATAATAATGACACCTTCTTGTTTGTTGAAAAATTCATTACAGCTTATCTTGAAGGGGTTTCCTTCTCCTGCTGTAATCTCAAAATTAGCTGAAACTACCAGCCTACTTAATTTGTTTTTCATAATTCTGGTTTTTTAAATTGTTTAGAAATTATTTTTATTTTTTTTATTATTATCTTCATCAATAACCTTTGCCCAAGGGAACAGAAATCCTATCCCTAAAAAGGAAAAGAAGATTACTAATGTTTTAGGAGTAATCTGAGGCAAAAAATAGGCAACTCCTACTACTAAAGTAGAAATTACAACAATAAATCGAAAGAGGATTTTTCTTGTTTCAACAGTTAATTTTTTCATAATTATTAGTTTTTAAATTAATATTCATTTGGTTTACCTAACCCCCATTCCTCCAAATGCGGACAAGAAAGAGACTAAATAAACCAAACAAAATCAACTAAAACCTTAGATGTCAAAGAAATATATTTACCTAAAATCTACCATTGACGAACAGAAAAAGCAATGGTTTGGAAAGTGTACTTTCCTCCACTCACCTTCGCTAGAACATTCACAATGTTCACGAAGTTCACTGGCTCCGCACTTGGGCCATTCGGCTCTGAGAGCCTCAGGCTCGAATGAGGTGATGTTCGAATAAGCATTGAGGGGAAATCTTAAATTATTATTTAATAATTTTATATATTAAGTTTGAAAAAGGCTTTATTGCAAGTAAAAATACAATTGCTATA
>JBAYME010000043.1:0-7895 GCA_041663725.1 Minisyncoccota bacterium
CTAAAATACTATGACTTGGATAAGTTTCGTTTATTCTTTTTATTACTAAATCATTAATTTCTGTATCAGCTACTGTTAATGGAGTATTGTCTTGTTTCCATATATTATCCATTTCAAAACTAAAATATTTTAAAGCTATTTCTTCAGCTTCTTTCGCGAGTTTTTTTGTAAATTCTAAATATTCTTCCATAAATAAAGTATATCACAGTTCGGAACACCCTCAATGCGTATCCCAAATAACCCTTACAAAATAAGGTTAAAAAGGTCGTGCGGGGGTTGTGTAGGGATTTCCAAACTAGTAAAGAGTTATGGTTTGGTTAAAATAAGCTTGGGTGAGATTAATAAACTTCTCCATTTTTAGGGAAAGAGTTATTCGCCCCTAACCTTCCCACACTCATAGAAGCGGCTTTATTTGCTAACTTCAATGAATCAGGTAGTGACATCTCTTTTGCTATGCCGCTTATCAAAACCCCACAAAAACAGTCTCCCGCTCCTGTTGTATCTTTTACTTCAACTTTATGCCCTCCATGAACCAAAACCTTATTCTCATAAGTCGCAATTGATCCCAACTCACCAAGAGTTAATATTATATTTGTATTAAACTTTTCTGATAATATTAAAAGTTCTTTTTTGTAATCTTTAATTTTACCAACACTAAATACTTCTTCTAACTCATGTTCATTTACAATCACAAAATCACACAAAGAAAGAATTTCTACTGGAACATTGTACGAGGGTGCTATATTAAAGAAAACAGTCATTTTAAGTTCTTTGGCTCTTTTTATAGCTAAATGATTGATGTCTTGATTAATTTCATTTTGGATTAAAAGAATATCATTTTCTAAATAGTTGTCTAGTATTTTTAAATCATTTTTATTAAACTTATCATTCGCCCCCTTAACTAACGTAATAGCATTCTCTCCTTTTTTATCAATATTAATAACAGCTGTCCCAGTAGATATCGAATTTAACTTCTCAATCTGATTATTTAATCCAATTTCCTCAAAATACTTAATTAAATTATATCCAAATATATCATCCCCGACTTTACCAACAAAAAGAACTTCCTCGTTAAAATTTTTAGCAGCAATGGCTTGATTTAACCCTTTACCACCTGAAAGAAAATGCAAAGTATCTCCAAAAACAGTTTCACCTGGACTAGGTATTCTTCCACCTTCTATTACTATGTCTTGATTTGTTGAACCTATTACTATTATTTTTTTCACATTCAAAGTATACCAAAAGTTCGAAACACACTCAACATGTATTCCAAAAAAACCTTACAAGATAAGGTTAAAAAGGTCGTGCGGGCGATGAGGGATCGGTCACGCATAATTTTCTGCTGAAAATTTGCGCTACCCCGACTCGGCCCGACGGCCTCCGTCTTTCGATATCCCTATCACCACGCAAAGAAAAAACACTCAGATGGCATTTAGCCATCTTGCGTGTTTCTTTGCGGGCGATGAGGGAATCGAACCCCCGCCAAAGGTTTTGGAAACCTTCGTTCTGCCACTAAACTAATCGCCCAGACTCCGACCCTAGGGTCGGAGCAATGAAGCGTGAAATTAAAAATAGCACGCTTCTGTGGATCTATTTAAAAAACAGATCCAATAAAAAGAACATGCAGTAAACATTTACTGCTTTGATATTATATCATAAAAAAAATTAGGTTAAAAATTACTTCTTCACTTCTTTGTGCTTTGCCTGTTTTTTGCACCATTTACAGTATTTTTTAAGCTCGATTTTTTTAGTTACGAGTTTTTTATTCTTACTTGACCAGTAATTTATTCTTTTACAGGTCCCGCAAGCAAGTTTTATAAGTCTATCTTGTGACATCTTTACAGAATACTACAAAACGCCTAATAATGCAAGATGGATTAAGAACAATTCTTTATACAATTATTCTCGGAAGAAGTGGATTAATTCTAGCCACAATTTCATAGTTTATGGTATTTAATTTTTCAGACATTTCTTCAATGGAAATATTTTCTTTTTTTTGTTGGCCCAAGATTACAACCTCATCTCCTGCTTTTACTTTATTTAAATGACTAACATCTACTACAAACATATTCATGGCAACTCGTCCAAGTACACTGCAGCGAGTACCGCCAATCAATGCATTACCTTTATTTGACAGTTCACGACTAAAGCCATCAGCATAACCCTGAGGAATGACTGCAACCTTCATTTCTTTATTGGTTTTATAAGTTAAACCATAACCTATAAAATAACCCATAGGCAAAACTTTTACTTGTGCAATGTGTGTTTTCCAGCTTAAAACTGGCTTAAGTGAAATTTTACCCGTAGACTTATCTAAATCTCGATATTTATTTCCTAACTTTTTTTCTAAATATTTTGAAGGCCATAAACCATACAAACCAATACCTATTCTAACTATTTTATTATTTCCATAATTCTTTTCATAAACCATTACCCCAGAAGTTGCTGAAATATGTTTTTTAAAATCACTAAAACCATATTTTTCAAAAACATTTATTATGTTTTCATAAATATCAACCTGTTTTTTTCCATAAGAAAAATCAGATGTATCCTCTATGTTGGCAAAATGAGAATATATACCATCAACTATAATGTTTTTCATTTTTAGCAAGTTTTTAATAAAAACTTCTACAGTTTCTGGCATAATCCCCTCTCTACCTAAAAAAGAATCTACAACAATATGAACTTTTTGTTTCTTGTTTAAATTTTGTGCAATTTTATTTATTAAACTTAAGTGTTCTGAATCAAAAACAGATAAAATACAACCTAATCTTATGGCATCTTCCATGTCACTAATGCCAACATATCCAAAAACTAAAATAGGCTTATTGGTCGTATTCTTTATTTTTTTTAATTCTTCAAAGCTATTTACTTGAAAATAATCTACAAATGGTGACAAAACTTTTACTACCTCAATATCACCGTGGCCGTAAGCATTTGATTTTATTACTGCGGAAACTAAAGTTCCTTTTCTTAAATAACCTTTAAATTGCTTAAAATTATAAATTAAGTTTTTTTTTGATATTTCCAAATAAGATAGAGGTTTTTTTTGCAACATATTAATATCCTGTATTCTTTATGATTCTCTCCAGAAGCTCACATGGAAAAATTTGAATATCTTCAGAGAGAGCTTGGTGATATAGAACTGTAGATGGAGTCAATCCTGGTAATGTATTAACTTCAATGACCAACAATGAACCATTCAAAACATTCATAAAAGCATCTATGCGGGCATAACCCTGAATACCTATTTCTTTTGCTAATTTTTCTGCTAAGAATTTAGCATTTTTTATAGCTTTTATTTTTATTATTTCACTAGGTGGTGGTGTAATATTTACACCAGTACCTCCTTGAAACTTTTCCTCAATAGAAAGAACTTCGCCCTCTGCAATTGTTATACTTGGATTAAAAGCGTGTAATTTTTTATCATCTTCTAATATTCCGATAGTAACCTCCACCCATCCGCTTTTTCTTAAATATTTTAATTTATTTCCTTTCAATTTTATAGAATCAGTTTCAATAAATTTTTCAAAAAGAATATCCCTAATTGCACAATGAGGCATTTCTATAATTGTATTTTGGTTTTTTAAAACACCAGGTGGAATAGCACCACTATTAGACATTAAATATTTCAGATAATTTTCTAAATCCTTCTCATTATACAGACGTGCTACACCAGTAGAGCATCCATCGTCTTTTGGTTTAGCAATAATTGTCTTTGACCTGAGCTCTATTTGAAGTTTTTTCCATAAATTTTTTATATCATTTAAGTCTATATCATTCAAATGAATAATTTTTTGTGGTGCAATATCAATGCCATCTATTTTTATATTTCTTATAAAATCTCCAGTTCTCATTTTGTCCATACACAAAGAAGAAGTTTTATCACCTGAACCATTAAATTTTATTTTTAAATCAGTTAAAAACTCCTGAAGTTTTCCATTTTCTCCATCTCCACCATGCAATCCAAGAAAAACAAAATTAGATTTTTTTACAAAATCATAAAAAGACATTTTTTTAGGTATGAAGAAAGACTCAGATGCTTCATGTTTTTGAAGCATTAATTCATCTTTTGTATGCCTAATAATTTCTTTTACTTCTTCTTTTCTATTTTTTATACTTTTAGCATTTGCAATTATCTCTTCTACCGTATGATTTAATATCAATGCATATGGTAATTCCCAAACATTGTTTTCAAAATCTAATAAAAAAGGTTTTGGTTCATAAATTTTTGATCTCCTCAATTTGAGCCATACATTTGTACCACTCATTAAAGATACTTGTCTTTCAGAGGTAGAGCCACCAAATATAACAGAGACGGGTTTCTTTTTTTTATTAATATCATTTACTTCTGGAAAAGTAATACCTTGCCTTTTGCATGAATTTTTAACAATATAAAACAATAAGTCCTTATGGCTCATGCCCAAATGTGAAGCTTGCTGAAAAAGAAAACTATTTTGCTCCATACCTGAAATAGTATTGAAATCAGAAAACCAAATTTTTCCATCATCAAATAACCAGCCATCAAAACGTGCAAAATCATTCATCTTGAATAGTGAAAACAATTGCTTTGCTTCGGTCTGTATTTTTTTTATAGTTTTTATATCAAACCTAGGAGGACAGTGATATCGAACTTGATTGGTTGGCAAATACTTCTTGCGAAAATCAAAAATTCTACCCTCGTGATGCGTCATTTCAATTTCTGATGGCATTACTGCAACTGGCATACCTAATTTATTTTGTAATATTATAACAGTAAATTCTCTACCATTTGCAAATGGTTCAAGCACCACCCTCGTATCAATCCTCTTAGAAAAGATTATATTGGCCTTCTTTATCGCTTCTTCAGGAGAATTAACAGAAAAAACACCAATACTAGAACCACCAGTAGCTGGTTTAATAATAGCTTTTTTAATTTTATTTTTAACAAAAAAATCTTTTACAATTTTATTATTATCTTTAGAATAAATTTTTAGCAATGCTGAAGGAAGTGTAAAAAAATTATTTTTACTAATATTGATATTAGCCTCGTATTTATCAAATGCATTTTTGCATGCTTTACTACTCGAACCAATAAATGGAATTTTATTTTTTTCAAGAAATGCTTGAATCTGACCATCTTCACCAAATGGACCATGCATAGCTGGAAAAACAATATCTACAGACTTTAAAAGCTTTATTAAAGATAAATTATTTAAAACTTGTGAACTTTTAGAAAGTTTAAAATCAAAATCAGAAGGATTATTAGAATACAATTGTGCCTTTGATATTTTATATGCTCTTTTCTTGTGATCAAAATAAATAGGAATAATTTCAATATTTTCACCACCCAAATGGTCTAAAACTGACCTAGCTGAATTTAACGAAATTCCACGTTCCAAAGAAGGACCTCCTGTTAATAAGGCTACCTTTAATATGTTATTTTTTTTTAGAGTTTTCATAAATTTTGCAGAAAATTACTGCTAATATACCCTTATATTACAAAGTAAAAACAAAAAGTCAAGTAAATTGTGGATAAACGACTCAAATATTTGCAAAATACCTTTTTGATTTATTTTTGAACAAGTTGGGCAAGGCAAGGCCTTGCTCAAGGTAAAAACTATGCCGTCTATATTATTAAAACAACTTGATTACATCATGTAATGTTACTGTAATCATTAGAATTATTAGAATACTAAAACCAACCATATTAACTTTACTAGCAATTTTTGGATTAATACGTGAACCTTTTATTTTTTCAATTAATAAAAAGAGCAAACGTCCTCCATCTAATGCTGGAAAAGGAATTAAATTTATTATTGCTAAATTTACAGAAATTAAAGCTGCAAAAGACAAAAGATAGGCTAAGCCAAATTGAGATGCATCACCAACCATACCCACCATTCCGACAGGTCCAGTCACTGATGAGAAGCTCCCCCTACCAATAAGACTATCCGTAATGAGCGTATACAGCCCTACAACAGTTTGTTTTGTGACAGACCAATCTAATCTCATCCCCTCATAAAGAGCTTTGAAAAAGGGTAATTTTAGAGTTCCTATTTGATCCATAGAAATACCAATACTTGGATTACCACCAGAGCCATTTATTTGTGGTATTATTTTCACTAAATTAACAGTCTCATCTTTGCCGCGTAAATAGCTAAGCTCAATTTCTTTCTCAGAATTAGATATTATAAAAGATTTCAAACTATCTGGATTTACCTCTGTAATAAAACCTTGACTACTTTGTAGGGAAATTATTTTATCACCAGTCTTTAATCCTGCATTTTCAGCTGGAGATTTTGGTAAAACTGACACCACCGTCAAGTACATATCATTCAAATCATAACCTTTTGGCTGACTTCCAACAGATGTCGGCAAACCAGACATAAAACCAAAAGAAAAAAGAAGCCAAGCTAATAAAAAATTAGCAAAAATTCCTGCAAACATAACCAAAGCTTGTTGATATTTTGGTTTACTTACCAAACTTCTAGCCATATCAACTTTTTCTGGAGTTTCTTTTTTATCTAAAAATCCAACCTCTACAAAATCAGCCTCATCTATGTCCTCACCAAAAATTTTTACAAAACCACCAAATGGTAAAGCATTTATAGAATACTCTGTTTCACCTTTTTTGATTCCAAATAATTTTGGTGGAAAACCAAAGCCGAATTCATCTACTCTAATTTTAAAGCTCTTCGCAGTAAAAAAATGTCCTGCTTCATGGACAATAACTAAAACCATTAAAATTAATATGAAGATTAAAATATTCAAACTTGTAATTCGTAATTATTAATTAATAATTCATTTACCCTAAAACTTCCTTTTCTTTCTTTTCAAAAATAGATTCTAAATTACTATTTACATCATCAATGACTTTTTGTAATTCATCTTTAGAGCGGGCTTTCTCATCTTCGTTCATTTCTCCATCTTTTTGCATTCTTTGTATTTCATCCCAAACATTTCCTCGCTCTCTACGGACAGTAATCCTAGACTCCTCTAATTTTTCTCTTACCACCTTCATTAGCTTTTGTCTAGTCTCAGAAGTTAGTTGTGGAAAAATAACCCTTATGCCAGCTTCATCTGTTGCTACAGATAAACCTAAATCTGCTATTAAGATAGATTTTTCAATGGCTTTTATTTGATTTTTATCCCAAGGAGCAATGCGTAAAGTTTTAGGATCTTCTATTGATATAGAAGCCACATTCTTGATGGGCTGTCTGGAGCCATATGTTTCAACACTAATACTGTCTAGTACTATTGGTGATGCTCGGCCGGTACTGATTTGGCTATATTCTTTGCTTAAGAATTCTTCTACTTTTTTTAATTCATTTTTAAAATCTATAAAATTATATTGCATTTGTTTATTGTATCACTTAATAATAAAAATTTAAAGAATTGGAATAATAATTGCTAATGATTCCAACAATGTCTTCACTGGTGATCCTTGTTGATTTAAATATTCACGAACTTTAAAAATTTGCTCAAAGTAATCTTCTTTGGTAGGAACATGATTTAGATTTATCTGATTAATTAACTTTTGGTGTAAAACATGTTCCAAACTATTTAAAAATTTAAAAGCTTTTGAGCGCACTGAATTTATTTGAATTATTTCATCATCATCTTCATTATTTTCTGAAGTAGATATAAAATCTTTAATAAAATCAATCCTATTTTTCAAATTCATATTAATAAATTTCTCCACCTCAATTAACTCATCTTCATCCTCATCACATATATTTGATATTAAATAAAAACGAGAAAGTAATGTTTTAGTTAATATATTTTTATTTGGAGTGATAATGAAAAAATGAGTATTTTTTATCGGCTCTTCAAACATTTTTAAAAGTACTCCTTCTGCGTCTTTTGAAAAACGATTAGCTGATAAAATAAAAATCTTTTTAGATTCCTGAAAG
>JBAYME010000044.1:0-7863 GCA_041663725.1 Minisyncoccota bacterium
ATGAAAAAATTAATTTTTATGATAGCTATTGCTATCTTTTTAATGAGTGTAAACAATATAATTAATGCCCAAGATACCACTGAATATGTTGGTAAAAAAAAACCTAAGTTAAATATAGAGAATTTGCTTTGGAAACAATACATTGGTATAAAAATTGACTTAAGATCTGGTTATGGATTGGTGTATGATTTAAACATAGGAAGTACAAATGCCATGAAACCAATTAATATTTATTTTTCTCTTTTAAATGGATTTGGCATGGATGATCCATCTTTGGGTTTTTGTGTTTCAAAAAATTTAACAGAAAAATTTAAAATTGGCGCAGATTTTAACTATTTTTTTAATTTTGACTTCAAGGCTTTTCTTGCCCAGGGGGCATTGATAGAAAATATGATTTCTGCTAAAAATTGGCGTGCTCAAAAAATAAGTGCACATATTATTCCAGAATTTTCTTTCCCAATTAAAAGCAAGAAGACAATAGGTGAAGGAGAAAATAAAAGGATAGTAACACTTATAAAAAATGAAATATCAATCTATGGTGGTTTCGGCATCTTTTCAAAAAGAAAAGATCGGAGTAGGCAAGACTATATATTGGGTTTGCGTTTTAAGCATTCAATTTAAGTTTTATTTAAGAGAAGCCATAAGGCTTCTCTTTTTTATTCCAAATTTTTTATTAAATATGTTGCCACGATTGCAGCAGTTTCACCACGTAGTGTGAGTGGCCCAAGGCTCATAATTTTAAAATTTAATTCTTTGGCTTTTTCTATTTCTTTATTGCTCCACCCACCTTCAGGTCCGATCCAGATATTTATTTCAGAGTTATTAGATGAGTCAGGAGTATGTTCTTTTAAAAACAATTCTCCACTACTATCAAATAATATATTTAAATTATTTTCTTTTATTAATTTTAAGCTCTCATTGAAATATACTATTTCATTTATTTCTGGTATATCAACTCTGCCAGATTGCTCAGATGCTTCTTTGGCAATTTTTTTTAATCGTTCTATGTTTATTCCAGTTTTAACAGTATGATCTGAAATAATTGGAATTATACTTGAGACACCGCACTCAGTACTTTTTTGTACAATTAATTCAAAATTTTCTTTTTTTAAGATACAACAAAAAAGGTTCACTTTTTTATTATTTTGTTTTTTATTATTTTTTTCTAAAATCTTTTCTATTTTTACTGAAACATTTTTTTTGTCAATTTTACATATATGCGCTATCACTGATATATGTTTTCCGTCTGAGAGTTCAATTTTTTCTCCTATTTTTAATTTAAGGACATTAATAATTTGATGAGCAATTTGACCATTTATTTCAAGCTCATCTTTAGATAGGTCAAAATTATCTATAAATCTATGGATTTTCATGTGACTATTCTAACATATTTCCATATATTGTTTTAGGTACGGATTTTTTGAAGCTTAAAAAAATCCTGAAGTTTTCGCCTCGCCAGGCTTAAAACCCCCTAAAATAATATATGGAAAATGTTTTGGGCTATGTTATAATACATACATGGAAAATAAAAAAATTAAAGTAGGTATTAATGGTTTTGGTAGAATTGGCCGGGCATTTTTAAAAATTGCTTGGGATAATGAAGATATTGAAATAATAGCAGTTAATGATTTGGGTGATATTGCTAATATGGCTTATCTTTTGAAATATGATACTGTCTATAAAAATTGGAATCATGAAGTAAGGATAGAAGGACAGCCTGCCCGCAATGCTGATAGCGTAGCTACTGCAGGCGGGGAAATAATTATTGATAATAAAAAGGTTAAAGTTTTAGCTGAAAAGGATCCAAATTTACTTCCATGGAAAGATTTAGGAGTAGATGTTGTAATAGAGTCTACTGGATTATTTACTTCTTATGACAAAGCTAATGCTCACATTAAAGCTGGAGCTAAAAAGGTTGTGATATCCGCACCAGCAAAAAATGGAGAAGACTCAAGCATAAAGGGTGAGACGATACTACTTGGAGTAAATGAAGAAAAATTTGGAACTTCTGATGTCACATCAAATGCTTCTTGTACTACTAATGCGGCCAGTCCGTTGATTGCAATTTTGCACGAAGCTCTTGGTATTGAAAAAGCATTATTAAATACGGTGCATGGATATACTGCTTCGCAGAGTATTGTAGATGGGCCAAATAAAAAGAATTTTCGTGAAGGGCGAGCAGCTGCACAAAATATTGTACCGTCTTCAACCGGAGCAGCAATTGCTGTGACCAAAGCTTTTCCTGAACTAACTGGACTTTTTGATGGTATTTCAATGAGAGTACCAGTACCAGCCGGTTCAATCGTAGATATAACTTTTATTTCAAAAAAAGATACAACAGAAGAAGAGGTAAATGCAATTTTGAAAAAAGCTTCAGAAGACCCTCGTTGGCATAAAATTTTTACTGTGACTGAAGAAGAATTAGTTTCTTCGGATATATTAGGGGAATCGCATGCTTCAATTGCTGATTTAAAAATGACTAGAGTGGTGGGAGGCAATTTAATAAAAGTAATGGGTTGGTATGATAATGAAATGGGCTATACTCATACCTTAGTAGATCATGTTATAAAAACAGGAAATACTATAAAATAAAATATGAAAATATACATTGGAGCAGATCATGCAGGCTTTGAATTAAAGGGAAAATTATTTTCTTTTTTAAAAGATCTTGGTTATGAAGTAGAAGATAAGGGCGCCTTTGAATTAAATGAAAATGATGATTATCCAGACTTCATAAAACCTGTCGCTCTAGCGGTAGCGAGCGACCCCGAGCATGGTCGAGGGGTGGTATTAGGTGGCTCAGGACAAGGAGAAGAAATGTCTGCCAATAAAATAAAAGGCATAAGAGCTGCAGAATATTATGGTGGTAATTTAGAAATAGTAAAATTAGCTCGTGAGCATAATGATGCTAATATTTTATCACTTGGAGCTAGATTTATTTCTGAAGAAGAAGCAAAGGAGGCAGTAAAGATTTTTTTAGAAACAGAATTTTCAGGAGACGAGAGACATGTTAGAAGAATTAATAAACTAGAAAGCTAACAACTATAAGCTAAAAAGCTAAACATATGATTGAAATAATTCCAGCAATTTTATCGCAAAATTATGAAGATATGAAAAATAAGATCGCACTAGTGCGAGGTATTTCACCATTGGTGCAAATTGATTTATGTGATGGAATTTTTGTGCAAAATAAAACTTGGCCTTTTATGACGGGTGGATCTAATGATTATAATTTTCAAAGAATTTTAAATGAAGAAGAAGGTATGCCTTTTTGGGAAGATATTGATTTTGAACTTGACTTAATGGTGTCTGACGCACTTTCTAATTTTGATATTTATACTAAATTAAGTCCAAAAAGAATTATTTTTCACTTAGGAGCAGTTGGCGACATAGAGGAATTTAAATATTTTATTGAAGGACTCGATGTATATATAAGAGACTCTATTCAAATAGGCTTAGCTATCGAGACCACTACAAACATAGAGCATATTTTTTCATTAGTAAATTGCGTTGATTTTGTGCAATGTATGGGTATAGAAAATATAGGTTTTCAGGGGCAAGATTTTGATGAAAGAGTTTTGTCTCAAATAAAATCTCTAAAGAAGGAATTTCCTGATTTAATTATTTCAGTAGATGGTGGAGTAAATTTTGATACAGCTCCAAGCTTAATCGAAGCCGGAGCCACTCGTTTAGTCACAGGTTCTTTAATCTTAAAATCTCAAGACATTAGAGAAACTATTCTAGAGTTGGAGAATTTGGGGTAGGTCTATCATTTAAGGATCGCATAGTATCTAGGTCTTGCCTAGTCGATATTTTATTTTTTCTAGTTAGATCATAAAGTGCAGTTAATATAAAAATCGCTTGTAGGATTATAAATATCAAGTCATTTATATAAATAAGATAAAGCTCTAAACATATACCACCAATGATAAAAAAGATGTCCTCTTTCTTTTTTTTACGAATTAAAATTCCAATAGAAATTAATATAATTCCCAATCCTCCAATTAATTTGAAAATATTTATGCTGTACATGTTTTAATTATACAATAAATATAAAATATAAAATATAAAAAATACCAATATAATATAAATTACAATATAAGAAGCGGCCGCTTGCTATATTGGAAAATTTGTATGTAATAGCTTTTTAATTTTTTTATTATGAAGTATAATTAATTCAATGGCATATTTATCTAGTGAAAAAATTAATGAATTAGAAATTAAAGCGAATGAGATTCGTCAAAGTATTATTGAGATGCTAATTGAAGCAGGCAGTGGTCATACAGCTGGAGCATTAGGTATGGCAGATATTTTTACTCTTTTTTATTTTCATATTTTAAAACATGATCCAGAAAATCCTTTATGGGTAGATAGAGATAGATTGGTACTTTCAAACGGACATATTTGTCCTGTTCTCTATGCATCTATGGCCCATGCTGGATATTTTCCAATTGAAGAATTAAAAACTTTGAGAAAATTTGGTAGTCGTTTACAGGGTCATCCACATCGAGAATATTTATCTTTTATGGAAACTTCTTCTGGTCCACTTGGTTCTGGTCTTTCTCAATCAGTCGGTATGGCATTGGCAGATAGAATTGATAAAAAAGATAAAGAGAAATTTATTTACTGTTTAATGTCTGATGGAGAATTAAATGAAGGAAATTCTTGGGAGGCAGTGATGCTTGCAGGAAAAAATAAATTACAAAATTTAATTGTAGTCATAGATAGAAATAATATTCAAATAGATGGAAATACTGAAGATGTTATGCCACTAGAACCACTTATGGCTAAGTGGCGAGCCTTTAATTGGAAAGTAATGCAAGTTTTTGGACACGATTTTAAAAAATTAAATGAAAAAATAGAGATAGCTCAAGAGTATGAAAATGGTCCTACTGTAATTATCGCTCACACTACGCCAGGTAAAGGAGTAAAAGAATTTGAAGATGATTATAACTGGCACGGTAAAGCACCAAATAAAGAAGAGGGAAAGATGGCGCTTAATGAGTTGAAAGTTGAAAGTATAAAGTTAAAAGAATAAAGTTGAAAGTTATAAAGTAATATATGTTAAATCCAAAATTAAAACTTAATACTAAAATATTTAACGATGATGTTGAAAATATTTCTATGCGGGAAGGTTTTGGACGTGGCCTGTTAGAAGCAGGTGAGCAAAATAAAAATATAGTATCTTTGTGCGCTGACTTGAAAGATAGTTTGCATATGAATTTATTCGCAGAAAAATTCAAAGATAGATTTATAGAAGTCGGAGTTGCAGAACAAAATTTAGTAACAGTAGCTAGTGGTATGGCTGCTATGGGGAAAATACCTTTTTGTGGATCTTATGCAATTTTTTCTCCTGGTAGAAATTATGAACAAATTAGAACTACTATTTCTTACAATGACAGACCAGTAAAAATAATTGGTAGTCATGCTGGTGTCTCTGTTGGACCTGATGGTGGTAGTCATCAAGCTTTGGAAGATATTGCTTTGATGCGTGTGTTACCAAATATGGAAGTATTTTCTCCATGTGATATAAATGAAGCAAAAAAAATAACTATGGCCATAGCAAAAACAAATAGACCAGCCTATGTTCGTTTGTCTCGTGAGAAAACTCCAATAATTACAACAGAAGAAACTCCTTTTGAAATAGGGAAAGCCGAGACTTACTGGATGCCAGAAATTGGAATTGCACAAGTGGGAATTATCGCGACCGGAGAACTTTTATATAATGCTATTTTGGCCGCAAAGGAATTAGAAAGTATTGGTATAAAAACAAAAGTAATAAATTTATCTTCCATAAAGCCAATTGATACTGATGCAATTATAAAATTAGCCAAAGAAACCAAAGCTATTGTTACAGTTGAAGAACATCAGATTGCTGGAGGTATGGGTAGTGCAGTTGCTGAAGTACTAGCACAGAATTATCCTGTGCCAATTGAATTTATAGGAGTGAAAGATTTATTTGGTCAATCAGGGACGTCTGAAGAACTCATCAAGTTTTACGATATGGATAAATATTCTATTAAAGAGGCAGCCAAGACCTGCCTGCGCAGGCAGGAAGTTTTAAAGAGAAAAAATTAATTCTTTTTTCCTAAATTTATTTTTTGATATTTTTTAATTTTTTCTTTTAATATTTTTCTTCTTGATTTAAGGTCATAATATTTTTCCTTTTCATCTTTCATCGAATCTAAAAAAGCTTTATCTGTTTCATCATCTTCTGGGGTATCGAAATACGTCTTTAGGTCAAAATTTACTAAATCCAGTGCTTCTTGGAGTTCTTTTAATTTTTTTTCTATATCATCTTCGATGTTTTCGTATTTTAAAAAATTTTCATTTTCCATATTTTAATTTATCTTTTTAACCTTATAATCTGCGGGAGCGTTTTTGAGATATTCTTCTAACTTTTCGCGTGTTAATAATCCTGCTTGTGCACCAGTTTTTTGAACTACTGACATTGAATTTATTGGTCCCCAAGTGAATGCTTCTAGTGGGGATTTTCCCAAAGAGAGAGCTGCTGTAATTGTAGATGAAAATGCATCTCCAGCTCCAGTCCGTTCGAATGGGGGAGCAATGTCAGGAAAAATAGGAAGTTGCCAAAGTTCTTCATTTAAATATAAATAAGCTCCATTCGGTCCATCACTTATTGAAACCATTTTAGGACCTAGTGCATGAATACCTTTAGATAAAGTAAGTACATCTTTACTCTCCCCATCTGCATCAGCTATGCTTGAAGCATTGCGGGCAGGGATTTTAAGAATTTTTTGTGCTTCTTCTAAGTTGCAGAAAAATATTTCAGTACGAGCATAAATATCTTTTAATACTTCAGTACCAAATTTCATTTGAAATGTTCCAGGCTGAAAAGCTAACTTTGTTTCAGGATGTTTTTTTAAAAATTCTGAAATTTTAGAATGATACTCGAGTGAATTTTCAGCTAATGAGCTTAAATATACCCAAGAAATTTCTGGAAGTTTTGGAAGTTCGTAATTAAATTCTGTATGTTTTATTAAAATAGTACGATCAATATCGTAGCATAAGACATAATGATAATTTGTAGACTTGTTCTTTTCTATTTTTACAAAGTTAGTTTTGACTTTATCCTTTTTTAAAACAGATAAACAATCTTTTCCATTTTGATCATTTCCTACGCTTGTCATTAGGGCAGAGTTAAGTCCCAGACGGGATGCGGAGACAGAAGCATTGGGGCTATTTCCAACAGCAGGTATTACAGTAACTCCTTCATATGGAACTTTATCACCAAAACGCACGCAAAGCTCACAACCATCCGTGTCTATGTTGCAGTGTAAGTGTGCATCTTTTAATTTAATAAAAGCATCTATTACAATGTCTCCAATAGCTAAAAAATCTATTTTTTTCATGTTATGATTATAACATATTATAAAATATTAAAAAAAATTCATGCCTAAAAAATTTATTTTATTTTTAGTAAGTTTTGTTTTTCTTTTTAGTTTTAAAGTAGCTAATGCAAGTATCATTATTAATGAAGTAGAGATAAGTCCTACAGTAGAAAGATTTATAGAGTTATATAATACAAGTAGCTCTGATGTTTCTTTGACAGGTTGGTATTTACAAAGGAAAACTGCTACTGGTACTGATTTTGGCTCTCTTGTTTCAAAAACATTTTTCGAAGGTAGGACCATCGGAGCTAATTCATATTTTGTAATCTCTAAAGATAGTTTGAGCCTAACTAGTTTTAGTTTGACTGAGTCAAATGTAATTCAATTAAAAAATTCTTCACAAGAGATTGTAGATAAAGTTGGTTGGGGTAGTGCAGAATCAAGCGTAGGAGGGAATCCACCCGATGGTAAAAGTATTCAAAAAAATGGAGCTGGTTGGATTATAGCTTCA
>JBAYME010000045.1:0-7500 GCA_041663725.1 Minisyncoccota bacterium
AGTAGGTGAGTCATCAAAAGCTCCTTTTAAAACAACACTATCTTCATCTATTGAAGTAGCAGAGTTGGTGACCATTGTTGGAGCAACTGCAAAAGCTATATTGCTCGATATAGTAAATAGACTTAAAACGAAAACCAGTAATATTGATTTTTTAATTAAATTTTTCATATGATGGATTTTATCATAGAGTAATTTAAAAGTCAAGTTTATCATTGACAATTAACTTATATTATGCTAATCTATATTTAGCTTTTGTACTTTGAAAATCTTTGCCTTTTTAGTCGGAAACAGTATTTTGGACGTTTTTATTTAATAAAAATATTTTGAAATACTGTTTCCGATGAATTTTTTCATGGGAAATAGAAATTTTTAATTTAATTAAAACTAAAATAATTTCTAATAATAATTAATTCTAAATTTTACTACTATGAAAAAAACAAACACAACAATCAAAACAGGTTTGGTTCTTATCCTGATCAGTTTATTCTTTGGAATATTAACTGAAGCAAAAGCCCAGGTAACTACGATTAATGCTATAGGAGATACGGCTACTAATTTAAACAGTGTCAATATGAATTACTCATTGACAATGTTTGGGTGCGATTCAGTTCGCACTTTTCATGACATTACTACTGATCCATTTTTCTTGAGTGTTGTTTTTCAAACCTCTTATGTTGGAAGAATTACATCAGGAACATATCACGAAGTTGCCAGCTTAAGCTTAACACAAGGTGCTATTTATTATGACCGTGTTCGCGGCTATAAATACAATAGCGGATCATTCACTGGAATTGTGACCTCTAATATAATTAGTTTCACCGCTCCAACCAATACTTGTGTTGCTAGTATTACAGCAGATAGCTCTACAACTTTTTGTCAGGGTGGAAATGTAATTTTATCTTCAACACATGGTAACTCTTATCAGTGGTATGTTGGTATTATCCCATTAACAGGGGAAACAGATTCAATTATTGTTGTATCTAGTTCAGGAAATTATTCCTGCCATACTACAATGAGTTGTGGCACTGTTATTACAAATTCTATTTCTGTTACTATTAATTCATTACCTACTGCAACTATTACTGGTAATACTGGTCTTGGTTGTACAGGTATTACGACCCTAACAGCCAATGGTGGAAATTCTTACCACTGGTCAAATGGTGCTAATACACAATCAATTACTGTTACCACTCCGGGAACATATAAAGTAACTGCTACAAACAATTGTGGAAGCGATAGTACTAGCGTAATTGTAACAAGTACAACTACAACAATTCAGGCAGACTTAAGTATCGGAGACACAATTTTATGTCCCGGTCAAAGTGTGGCCGTTTCAGTAATTTCTGTACCTGGAGCAACCTATATGTGGAGAAAAAATAGTGTGATTTTACCAGGTGTTACTACCCAGAGTTATACTATTAATTCAAATTCAATAGGAATATATGATTGCATAGTTTCAGTTGGAAGTTGTGGTGGAATGACTCCTCCGATAAATATTGGAGTTAGTTCATTACCATTTGGTACTATTACTTCGTCTGTTCCTCCAATTGGTAATCTCGTTAAGATTTGTGAAGGAGATCCATTGAGTTTATTTGCTCCAAGTGGAGTCGGATATACTTATCAATGGTCATCTGGACCAACCTTAAGTAATATTACACCAACCATTACCGGAAATTATTCAGTAGGAGTTACTAATGCGGATGGTTGCTATGCTTCATTTTCTATTATTGTACAGGTAAATTCTTTACCTAGTGGAAATATTAGTGGAGCTGATGAAGTGTGCCAGAATTCGAATATGTTTTTAACTGCTCCAACTGGGAGTGGATATTCTTATTTGTGGTCAACTGGTGAAACAGATCAAGTACTTCAGGTGCCAACAGCAACAGCAGGAAATTTTCCGTTCAGTGTTACTGTAACAAATAGCAATAACTGTGTATCAACTTTTTATGATACAGTTACTGTGAATTCTATTCCTGCCGCTAATATTTCACTTAATGGTTCTGCAAGTTTATGTGAAGGAGATAATATTACTCTTACGACATATCCTAATAATGCAAATTATTATTGGAATAATGGAGAAACAACACAATCTATCTCAGTAACAAGTGGTGGAATTTATTCTGTAACTGTTACAAAAAATGATTGTTCTAATTCTGGAACTTCACCATTAATTATTGTGAATGATTTGCCAATAGTTCATATTCAACCAAATGGTGCACCCGGTTCATTAATAGCAAATGTTGATTTTAGTACTGGTACTGCTCCATATAATTATCTATGGACAACAGGTGCAACCACTCAATCAGTTATACTTTACTTCAACGGTCTCGTTGGAGTAACTGTAGTAGATGCCAATGGTTGTTCTAGTTCGGACAATACAACTGTTGCTGGTGTTGGGATAGAAGAGTTATTAATGTTAGCAAAAGAAGGCAAAGTAGATATTTTAAATTCAATTGGGCAAAGTGTTGCAAGAAATTTTGCTTCAAATGAATTTTTAAATTCAGGAATCTATTTCATCATTCAAGATGGTAAATTTTTGAAAAAAATATTTATAAAATAATTTTTTTTAGTTTCTAAACTTAGAGCCCGATCTTAATTGTGTCGGGTTTTTTATTTGTATTTTTTCAAATGAAAATCCCCATCTTGTGGATGGGGATAATCATTTTTTACAGGTATCTATAAGCCGAATTCTGTTATCAATAGTCATTTATCTAGGCCTTGAATTACTCCAAAGCTCAAGCGATTCTCCCGCCAGCAACTATATAGCTGTGGGCGGGCTCGATCTTGCACAGGGGTAAGGATTTAGCCGTTTCACCCTTCGACTTCGCTCAGGGCAAGCCCTAAGTTTATATGAAGATTTATCCATTGCTGGATATTTAAACTCTTTCGAGTTTAAACGTCTCTGCTCGCACCTCGCGGATTACTCCGTATGGGAATTACCCATTACCTTTTTTCCCGACCTAGCGTCGGGACTGTGTTCGGACTTTCCTATCCGACTTTACGTCGGATTAACTATCCGATACCTGTATAAATATCATACAGCACTTGCTTTTTTATTTCAAGTATGCTATACTCTATTTGTGAGTGTGAGGTAAAACTTACATTAATCGTAACAACATAAGTGCCGCAAAAAACGCCCTCGGGCGTTTTTTGTTTTATGTATATATTAATTAAGTTGGAAGGATCGGATGATTTTTATTTTTAAATAATTTTAATATTTCAAACCAAAGTAAGCTTGCAAACATCGCTATCATTATAAATATGAAATCCTTAAAACTAAGTGGTGCTAGGTGAAAGAGGTTTGCAAGGAATGGTACATACAATACAGCCAATAAAAATAAGAATCCTCCAGAAAAAACTATAAATAATATTTTATTACCAGAACGTAATATTCTGTAAATACTTTTATTCCATGATAGATTTGTAATTATTAACATCAAATTACCTATGACCAGAGAAGCAAAAGCAAAAGAACGAGCTTCCATTTCAGTTCTTCCAGATTTAACAACAAAGAAAAATAAAATGAAAGTTACAATTAATAATCCGAATCCTTGAGTGAGATTTATCAATACAGTTTTTGAGTTAAACATATGACTACGAAGATTTCTAGGTGGTCTTTCCATTATATTTTTGTCTTCATTTTCTGATTCAAAAACAATTGAACAAGCAGGATCAATTATTAATTCCATAAATGCAACATGGGCAGGGAATAATACGACAGGAAGTCCAAAAGCAAGTGGCAATACAGACATTCCAGCTATCGGTACGTGCACAGCTAAAAGATATCCCATTGCTCTTTTTAAGTTATCATAAATTCTTCTTCCAAGTCGCACTGCTGAAACAATAGAAGAAAAATCATCATTTAATAAAACTAAAGATGATGCCTCTCTGGCAACATCAGTGCCTCTTTCTCCCATGGCAATACCTATGTGAGCAGATTTTAATGCAGGAGCATCATTTACTCCGTCACCAGTCATTGCTACTATTTCGTCATTTGCTTTTAGTGCGTTTACAATTAATAGTTTTTGTTCGGGAACAACTCTAGCAAAAATATTTACAGTTTTAATTTTTTCCCGTAGCTCTGTGTGACTCATTTTTTCTAAATCTTCTCCTGTTAAAAATTTTTCTGTATCTTTTATACCAATTTGTTTAGCAATAAATTGTGCTGTTCCAGGATAATCTCCTGTGATCATTATTACCCTCATTCCAGCTGTATAACTTTCTTGTACTGCTTCTGGGACAGTGTCTCGAGCTGGATCAATAAAGCCTAAAAGACCAATAAATTCAAAATCAAAATCATGTTGGTCTTCTGTTAAATTATTTTTATCGGATATCGCTTTTGATACACCTAATACGCGTAATCCTTTTTCTGACATTTCTTTTACTTTTTCTAATATTTCTTTTTTTCTATTATCATCATAGTGACATAATTCTAAAATTGCTTCTGGTGCACCCTTAGAGGCAATTATTAATTTATCATCATCTTTATTTTGCCAAACATGAGATAATGCTAAAAGTTTTTTTGAAAGAGGGTATTCTTTTATTAAAGATAGATTATTAGACAGATTATCTTTCTCTAAATATATACTTTCCATTTTTCTTAATTCTTTTTCTATTGGATCAAATGGATCTTTCTGACTAGCTAAAATTCCACACTTAAGTAATATTTCAAATTGCTCGTCTAATTTTATCTTTTTTGAAGTATCTATTTTATGAAATGATTCATTCGTGTACAAGGTGTCTAGTTCCATTTTATTTAAAGTCAGTGTTCCTGTTTTATCTGTGCATAATATTGTGGCAGCACCAAGTGTTTCAATTGCTGCAGAATTTCTAGTTAAAACTTGTCTTTTTGAAATTCTCCAAGCACCAAGGGTCAAAAAAATTACAAGCACAACAGGAAACTCTTCTGGAAGAATAGCCATAGCCAAAGTAAGACCTGATAATATGCCATTTATAAGGCTTCCTTTTATAAATACATAATACAAAACAACAAAAAGACAAAGTACGACACCAACAAGAGCTACATATAAAACTATTTTTCTAGTTTCCTTGTGTAGTAATGTATCCTCTTGTTTTATATTTTCTAAGCTTTTTCCAATTTTTCCAATTTCTGTTTTTATTCCAGTAAAAATTATTTTAGCTACACCACGTCCACTTGTGACCATGGATCCAGAATATACAAATGGTAAATCATCTCCACCAGGTCTTTGATTCTCCATTTTTTCATCCCATTCTATTTTTCTTACAGGCATTGATTCTCCAGTTAATAAAGATTCATCTATTGAAAGATTTTCACAAGATAAGATAACTCCATCTGCTGGGATTCTATCGCCTTCACGTATTATTACTATGTCACCCACGACGACATCTCGTCCCGCAATTCTTTTTTGCTCACCATCTCTTATTACTAAAGCCCTTGGGCTAGACAAGTCTCTTAATGCCTCTAGTGTTCTTTCTGTTTTTTTCTCTTGATAAAAAGTAATACCAATAACAACTAATATGGAAAATACAAGCAATAATGCATCTTGTATGTCTCCCATAAATAGATAAATTATTCCAGCAGCAATAAGTAGAATAAACATCGGTTCAGATAATATTTTAAATAGAATAGCAAAGATACTTCGTTTTTTTTGAGAAGGGAGTTCATTAAAACCATCTTTTGTTAAAATAATACCAGCTTCTTTTTCAGAAAGTCCCTTGAATTCTATTCCTTCATTTATATTTTGCATATTTTAAATTATAGCAGAATTTTTTAAAAATCTTATATTTATATAAACTCAGCATCTCAGGTAAAATAAAAAAGCCCGACTTTGTTAGTCAGGCTTTCCAATTTTTTAAAAACGTTAATTATGAAAAGGAGAAACGGCCCTAGCTACACTTATCACTATAGCTAATGGCAATTTTTTGCTAGAATTTTTATTGAATTTTTCACAAATTCTCTTTATTCCGCCTAAAACTCTTTTTTCTAGAATTATCAATCCTAATGTTGGAATTAATAAAAATAAAACAAAATCAATCACATGTTTTTTTGGTAATATAAAAAATATAAAACCATATAGTAATGCAATTATAAATATTACGATTAGTATATCAACAACAATAGACATTATTGGAAAATAAAGTATAAGGTTTGGATATTTTACTTCATAAACATAATAATGAATACTTAATATAGCAACGTACGTTGGTAATATTAATAATACACAAGAAATGTAAAATAATGCTGTTTCATTTTTGAACTCAAAGTCAAAAGGAATTAACACTAAAAAAACAAGCCACAAGACGACTAGAGAAAATTTTTTCATAAGCAATTTAAATTTTGAAGGTTTATAAATATTGTGTTTAGAAATTTAGTAATTTGTCTCTAATTCTTGCAAAAGGAAGCAGAGATAAACTACTAATAAACACAAAACCTTCAAAATTTATATATAAAAGAACTGATATTTATTCTATAATAGCATTATAAACACTAAAGTCAATCATTTTAGAAAAAAAGTAGTTGCATTATAATTAAAATCGTATAAAATGGTTAAGTAGTTAATTTAAAAGGGCCCATAGCTTATCTGTAGCGCCTCGTAAAAGCAATGGTCTTGAAATGAAAATAGTTATAGTTTGTAGTTTGGGCCCATAGCTTATCTGTAGCGCCTCGTAAAAGCAATGGTCTTGAAATGAAAATAGTTATAGTTTGTAGTTTGGGCCCATAGCTCATCTGGTAGAGCGCCTCATTTGCAATGAGGAGGTAAGCGGTTCGAGTCCGCTTGGGTCCACAATAAAACATTTATTGTTTTATTAGAAAAATTGAAAACTAAATAAATTCCGGGGTAGCTCAGCGGTAGAGCGGTCGCCTGTGAGACAAAGACTTTTTTGGTATAATGATTATATGTCAGATACAAGAAAGTATGCCGATAGAAGAGAGGCACTTATTAAAGCTGTAGCCAAAAGAAGAAAAAAGTAAAATCAATGTCTATTGATTACAAGGGTGGCAAATGCCAAATTTGTGGTTATAAAAAATGTGATGGAGCTTTAGAACTTCACCATGTCAAAAAGTCAGAAAAAAGTTTTGGTATTGGAGATAAAGGTTACACAAGATCGTGGGAGAAAACACGAATTGAACTTGATAAGTGTGTTTTACTATGTGCAAATTGTCATCGAGAAGTCGAGGCAGGCATAACGCAGCTTTCTATCTAAAGATAGATTGAAAAATAAGGTGAATTCGGGGAAGCCCTTTTAGGGTAATCCCGAGCCAAGTCTTTATTGGTTTAAAGTATTTATTTTAAACTCATTAAAGGAAGGTGTAGAGACTATCCATTTTTGGAGTAGCTCTTCGATATATGTCGGAGCGCGAAGCGCCTTAATCCTAAGTTTTTTGAGTGATCAAAAAATACGGATATGATATAGTCCATGCTTCTAGTAATAGGAGACAACATGTAAGCGATTGGTCGTAGGTTCGATCCCTACCCCCGGAGCAGTTAAAATTGGTGAAAGCGACCTGTCCACGTC
>JBAYME010000046.1:0-7436 GCA_041663725.1 Minisyncoccota bacterium
TTCGATTTCCGTAAGTCCTTCGGTATCGCCAAGTTCTTCGATATCCGCAAGCGTTTCTCCTTCAACTAGCGTTTCGGTATCTCCAAGTACTTCGGAATCCGAAAGTCCTTCGATAAGCCCAAGTACTTCGACTTCGGTTAGTCCTTCGTTATCGCCAAGCACTTCCGAATCAGTAAGTCCTTCAGTGTCGCCAAGTATAAGTTCTTCTCTTTCTCCTAGTGTTTCGCCAAGCATTTCGCCATCTTCAAGTCCAAGCCCTTATCCATTAGATACTGATATATATTTATATACAAAACCAAATAAAACATCTTTGTTTTCAAAACAAAAAACAACTACATTGTTATCTAAAATAAAAAAAACATTCTTATTTTCTAAAAAATAATTTTGTAAACATACTTTTTAACATTATAATAAAAGTATATAATATATCATATTTCTATAAAAAATGCAAATTCTCACCGCCCCCCTCGAATCTCAAATTCTTGGCGAAAAATCATATTTTAGTGCCGACGAAGAAGCGGCTCAAACAATTTTATCTGTTTTAGATACAGTGGGATTTTCGACTAATGATTATATTATTTTAGGAGTAATTGGAAATGAAAATTCTGAGGTATGTAAAATATCAACAACCACTACAAACACTATTACGGTTGCTGTTGCTACGGTTCGTAAACATTATAAAGATGAACCGATACAAGAATTAAGATTTAATCAAAGAAAATTTTATAGAAGCACGACAGAAAGTGGCACTTTTACTCATTTATCAGGGGAAGGTTCTCCTGTAAATGTAAAAGTTGATGACCCACAAGGCACGATACTTGAAGATTCTACTGGAACTTCAACATCTTGGTATAAAGCGACTTATTATAATTCTACTTCCGCTTCGGAAACATCTTTAGATGACGCTACCGCTGTACAGGCGGGCGACGCTTCTCATTACACATCAGTTTATAAAATATTAAAAGAAGCTGGACTTGAAAATAATTCATATATAACAACAGATATAGTTAGTAGATATAGAGATGAAGCGGAAGATCAAACAGAGAGCACTCTTGCCGGACTTTATTCTTTACCATTGCCCGCAAATTCTAAAATGCTCCAACATATCGTTACTTTATTATCTGCTGGATTTTTATTATCTCAGGAATATGGAGTGGAAGCGGATGTAGAAATTGGGAAAACTGGAGAAAGGAAAATACAACGAGCGGAAGGATTGCTTGATAAGATTTTAGAGAAAAAGATTGTATTGTTGGATAGTGGTGCACAGGCAGGAATATCAAGTGGAAAATTAGCTTCTTGTAGCAACCAGTATAACGAGGACAAATACGACAAGGGTTCGTTATTTACATTGGAGGATGAGCAATTTCGCATGGGAGATCCTGAAGATGGTATTGGTTCAACAAAACGAAGTAATGTAGATGATGATGGATTTGAATAAATATGAATCTAAATATAAATGTTACTGGATATAAAGAAACTAATGAAGCATTAAAAAATGTTAGAGATGAATTGCGAGATTTCAATGAACCTTTAATAAAATCTGGTGGATATTATTTAAATGAAATCGACCAGAATTTTATATCCCGCGGATTAAGATTTAACGAACAATGGAAAGATTTGGCTCCTCGAACAATAAGAGAAAAAACTAAATTATATAAAGAAGGAAAAGCAATAGCAATCAGTTTTCCTTTGGTTAGAACTGGTTGGTTAAAAAATAGTTTCTTTTATGATTTTCTCAGTAAAACAAAAATAACAATACATAGTCTTGCAGACCCATATATAGTAAATCTTATGCATTTTGGTGGAATAAATAAAGAAGGAGCAATGGTTCCTCCAAGAACACTAATGAAAGTAGATGAAAAAAGAACTGAAAATATCATTAATATTTTTTCAGAATGGATTGATAAAATTATAAATAAACATATTAAATGAAGGAAACAATTTTACTTATAAAAACACTATTATCAGCGGGAATGAAGGGGATTGTTAAATATATTTATATTGGCGACCCTATTCTTATTCCTACGAGTTGTTTACCTGCTTTGATTATAAATCCCCTAAGAACGGATGTTTCTAAATTTGACAATACCCGCGATAAACATAACCACACCATAAATATAGCTTTGGTTATTGACGCAAAACAATACTTAAACGCAACTCCCGATAAAATGATTGGCTCCGATTTCTTAATGACAACAATGGGAGGAGAACTTTCGGGGGCATTAGATACAAAAACTATTTTATCTATTATCAGGAAAAATTTAAATTTAGGAACGAATAGAATTATTTTAGAAAATACCAGTGTTGATTATACAGTAAGAAAGAGAACAGATGATTTGATAACATTGGAAGCGGTGGCAACAATCATAGTAACTCACATAATAAATAGATAACCATAGATAAATATGTCCGACTTCCGTTGCGAGCATTGCCACAATTTATTTTTCAAATATAGATTTATAGGAAAAGTATGTGAGATAACCGTTAAGTGTTTTAAGTGCAATGAGTTTAATAAATTCACTATAAACCTTCCAGTCGAAGGAATTAAAAATTATGAAAAAAATAATAAATACAAGCGAAACTGACTTGTTATTTCCAAGATTAGATTTACATATACAATCAAAAGAAATAAAAAAAGTCAGTGATGAAGTTTTTAACCAGCTAATAGGAAATATGTATATAAAAGAAATAACGAATGGGGAAGAGCCAAAGGTCGTTAAAAGTAAAATAATTAAAAAATAATATGTCAATTCACGCAGGTAATGAACCTTATGTAGGTATTGGTATTGAAACAGTAGCAGGAACCGCAGTCGCGGCTTCTAAATATATTCCATATTTAAGTTGCACAATCAGAGGAAAACTTGACCCTTTGTTTGATGAATCAGCCAAAGGTATTCGGGATAAGAATTATGCTTCAACCGTTGGTAAAACCAGTGGCGAGGGGGATTTAGAAATTTATGCAGATGCTGAAAATGCAATGTATATTATATATCCAGCAATGGGTGCTAAAACAACCACAACCGCCGCAGGTGAAACCGCAGTTTGGACGCATACCTTGACTCGTAAGTCAACAAATCCGCCTAAAACAGTTACTCTTATATACAATGATAGCGTTGATACGAGAAAATATACCTATGGAACTGTTAATTCTTTTGAATTAAAAGCATCGGATGGTATTGCAACTATTTCAGCGAATTTCTTATCAAAGTTTCCTTCAACCGGAACTGGTACAGTAGCATTGACAACGGAACGATTGTTATCGTTTAAAGATTATACTATCAAATTGGGAAGTGGTGCAACTGGTACAGCGGCTTTAGCGGCAGCGGCATCAGCGGCAGCAACTCCAATGAGTAGTTTTAGTCTTAAATATAATAATAACGCTGAATCTCATTTTATGAGTGGTAGCGGAAGCCCTGCTCATATAGCTATGGGGCCGTTGGAAGTTACTGGAGAATATGTTTTGTTTTATGAGAGTACCACAGAACGTGCTTTTTATGAAACAATGTTGAATGGAAGCGACCCAGTGAGAGCAATGATTGTTACCTTTACAGGGGATTCAATCGGAAATGCAGAGTATGAAGAAATAAAGATTTCTATTCCTAACTTCAAGTTATCGGATAAAGGATTAGATGCAAATATTTCTGGATTTATAACAGAAAATCCTCAATTTATTGCAATGTACGACCCAACCGAAACTAAGACGATAGAGATTTCTATTACGAACTCAACCCACGTTTACGCGTAGTAATAAATGAGACAGGCGATATTATATCGGAGGAATTTCCTCAATGTCCACTCGTTCTTCTCTTAAAATAATGAAATTAACTGACCCAAGAAAAATCTTAACAGTAGAACTGCCTTCTTTTGAGGGGGGCAATGTAGAAATATATGATAGTTTGTTAACGCAAGAATTAGAATCATTAGATTCAAGTTTATCAGAATACGATAGGGGAATTAAAATTCTTCAATTTTTGATTAAATCGTGGCCTTTTACTGATGAAACAGAAAAACAAATTCCTATCAATAAAGAAAATTTAGGCAAATTGCCGGTTCCTGATTTTACAAAACTGATGACCACTGTCACAGAATCAATGGATTTTTTAGGAAAAGGAAGCAAGAAGAAATAAAGAAAGTTATTATTTCTTTCAGTACCAAAAAAATAAAATCAGAAGCACTATCTGAGTATTTTTTGTTAAAAATGTTTTGGAAAAATTTAGGAATGAAACCAAAAGAAGTTAAAAAATTACCTATTTCAACATTTGAAACATTTTCAGAAATAATGAATTTGGAGTCAGAATTTAAAGACAAAGAAATTAGAAAAAATGGCAAACACTAATATCAATATAAATATAACGGCCAGTGATACTGCCACTCCTACTATTCAAAAAGTAGAGCAAGCCGTTGCAAATCTAGGAAAAAAAGCAACCACTTCTATTAGTATCACTGGATTAGACGCTATTGATAAACAGCTGTCTGCTTTGACATCCAAAGCAACTGGTGGAAATTTAAAAATGAACGCAGGGTTGACCCCTTCTGCAACTGCTGATTTAAAAAATTGGGGGGCAACTGCTGTTCTTGCTTCAGCAAATGCAACTAATGGATTTAAAAATTATGAAAATCAATTAAAAAATGTTAGTTCTAATATAGATAATATTGGAAGTCGTTTGCGTTATTTGTCTTTAGTTAGCGGAGTTATTTTTGCTGGATTGAGTACTGTTACTTTGGGATTTATCAAATCTGCAAGAGACATGGAAGAATCTCAATTGAAATTAATGGTTGCAACGCAAACAACAGGAGTTTCTTTTGAAAGTGCCAATGAAATGGCAAAAAAACTATCGGCGGATGGAATGATGAGTATGAAAACTGCTTATTCTGCCTTAACTAATGCAATCGTTGGAACTACAGGAATGGCTCAAAAAGGCGTTGAAACAGCAGGGAAACCAATTAGTGAAATAGCATTGGCACAAGCTGGAGCGTTAGTTCAAATGTGGAAAGATTCTGCGGTGGTCATGAAGCAAAATATGGCAGATACTACTGATGTTGCTATTGAAAAGGCTTCTTCTGGTTTTAGAACTCTCAGAGAAATAATGGCAGATTCGACGGGTATAGAAATTAAATTTACAGAAGCATATAAAGTTTATGCTAAAGAATTAAATAATGGAAACACAAGTTTAAATCGTGCTCAACAACAACAAGCAATATACAACGCTTATATGAAAGAAGGTCAGCGTTATACTGGCGCGGCGGCACTTGCTTCCGCAACTTTCAGTGGTTCCTTAACTAAAATGAATGCCAATGTTTTAATGATGAAACAAAATATAGGCAATGCTTTGGTTCCTGTTTTTGGAGTTTTGGCGGCTGGCATTGATAAAGCATCTCGTTCAATTGGAGAATTTGCTAATAAACATTCTGCTTGGACTATGACAATAATAGTTGGAACAGTCGCAATGGCTGGATTAATAACTGCGGTTGCTATGTTAGGAGCATTAGGAAATATGTTTTATTCTTCAATTGGAGGAATTATAAATATTTTTAAAGGTATAACTATTGGAGGATTACAAACAACAGCGGTTATTATTGGTCTTACCGTAGCAATTGGTGCTTTAGTATATGCTTGGTTAAAAATGTCAGGAAAATGGGATCAGTGGAAAAACTCGATGTCTACATTGGGACAAAAAATAAAAGATACGATGAAACAAGTATCTAATGCTGGAAGTACAGCCTCGGAAACAACAAGTAAATTAGCAAAAGCATTGCGAGATTTACAATCTTCTATAACAGACACGTCAAAAGATTTTAATCAGCAAATGTCAGAATGGGTTGTTAATCATGACAAAACAATAAAAAAATTAAAAGACCAAATAGGAGATTTAGCGGATGAATATAAAAAATCTACTGATAAAATTAAAAAAGATTTTGAAGAAACAAATAAAGATTTAACATTATCCCATGCAAGGAAATCAGAAGATTTGCAAGAACAAATAGACGAAGAAGTATCCAAAGGAATCTGGGCTGATCAAACTAAAATTAAAAATTTAAAAAAAGAATTAGCTCGTGAAAACGAGGATTATTTACTTTCTTCTAAAGATAAATTAGATACTAAAGACGAGGAATTAACAGAAGAACAAAAGCAATACAAAGAAAAATTAACAGACTTAGAGGACGAATTAAAAAAAGAAAAGGATTTAGAAGAAAAACATTCTAAGTTGATTTCATATTATAGAACACAGCCATATTTAGATGAAATTGAAAAAATGGAAGAAGCATATAAGAAAAGATTATCTTCTTTAACTATTCAACTTTCAGATATAAAAGAACAATATGCTACCGAAATTTCAGGAATAAATTCTGCTACTGATGCGTTAGATTTACTTGGAGCAAAAGCAGATGAAACAAATACAAAATTAAATAATATTTCTTGGGGAACTTCTATTGGAAGAGCAATTGGAGAATTTGCGGATTCTTTCACTAGAAATTGGAATCTTTTAGTAGAAGGAATAAGTAATTTTAAATTTGTTAATTTTTTTAATAATTTTTTAACTGGATGGAATTCATTAATGGAAGATTTAAAAAATAATTTTAGGGACGCAATGCTTGAAATAGGAGGTGGTGATTATTTTAAAGGATTTATGAGTTCGTTAGAATTATTGGGATTAGCAATAGCCGCAATTGGAGTGGCTTTAAAAATTGGATTACCTGCATCTGCGGCAGTTGGGTTTGCAGGGGCAACAACAGGCATAGCAGCAACTGGATTTTTAGGAATGCTTTCAAAAATGGCATTACCAATTCTTATTACAATAGTTACAGCGGAAGCATTAAAAAAAATATGGGAATTAGGAAATGAATTACGAGGATTAAAAGTTGAAATGGATGCGGCAGATAAATCTGGAAGAGACGCAACCGCTTTGCAATCTCAAGCATTTATAAATTTAACAAAAAAAGTTCAAGAAGGAAAAATTTCTGTTGACCAATATAACACCTCATTAACAAGAATAGGTACAAATAATTGGTCTAATCAATTATTTAATAATGTAAATTCTTTTTTTTCAGCAATAGCAACAACATCATCTAATATGTCTTCGATGTATTCTTCAAATAATTCATCAGTAACATCGTCGCCATTTAATAAACGTGCGTCTGGGGGAAATGTTATAAGTGGTTCTCCTTATCTCGTTGGTGAAAAAGGGCCAGAATTATTTTTTCCTAATACAAATGGATATGTTGCTTCTAATGATAAATTAGGAGGTACAAATATAACTAACAATATTAGTATAGTAAATCCTTCCGTGCGAAGCAATGCAGATATTCAATCTATTGCACAAGCAGTTAAAGATGTTATTTCAAGGGAATTAGCACTTAAAAAATTTGCATAAAATATGGCTAAAGAAATAAGTTTAAATGGACTTGATATTCAAGATTCCAATTTTATTACAGAA
>JBAYME010000047.1:0-7286 GCA_041663725.1 Minisyncoccota bacterium
AATTTTAAAGGATCTTTGTCGTCAATTTGCGGATGAGCCATTGCCTCTGCACTCATGTGATTTCCGTAAGGAAGGGAACATAAATTAAATAATACTTTAGACTCTTCAGCTACTCTTAGTAAATCTGACTCTAAAACATCACGACTATTTAATTTATGAGGATTTACGTATCTATTTAACAATTCTTTTTCATCATCAGAAATCTTTGAATTTAAAAAATTAATAAACACGGATTGTAACCCCGGTGTTTTAATACTCTTTAAATTAACCATACTTTTTCTCATTTTCATATTATTTTATTTATTTTTTTGAATATATATTTTTTAAAGATAATGTTTTGTTATTTTTATTAATATCGATGATTCCTTGCACCACTTTTTTACTGTCTAAATTTTTTCTATTAGCATCACATAATGATTCTATTATCCATTTATTTCTTATTACGAAATCAATATTAACATCAGCATCTTCTTTACTTATTTCTTTAAAAGCATATTTAGCTTTATTTTTTTTATGAATAACACAAACCCCATCTTTTATAACACTTTTAACACCATTTTTAGCACATATTTTACAGTATGGTACTTGTTCGGGGACAGCCGATTCCATTAAATACCACAGAAAATCGTTACAACCCTCGACAGAAGAATATTCTTTAATTTCTTTATCACCAAGGGTAACAACAACTTTCCCGTGAGTGTTTTTGACTAGAAATTTCTCGTAAACAACTGGTTTCATATTTTTAATTTATTATAGACGTTCCGTCTTTTTTAATAATATTTACTTGATCTTCAAACAATTCTTTTACCTGACTAATATGAGAAATCGCTATTAACTGTTTGTAGCCGGCACTCATTTTTTCTAAAACATCCAGAAAAGATGAAAGCATTTGATCATCTAATCCTGTCACTGTCTCGTCTAATATTCTAAATTTTACATTAGATAAACTAGCTAGCGCCTCTGATATTGCATAATCAATTTTTGTTTTTTCTCCTCCGGAGTAATTAGAATATTCCAAAACATTTCCCTCTGAATTAATTATATTAATAAACAATCCTTCGATAACACTATCTTCGTCAGTTGCTGTTTTTTGTGTATCAATCTGAATTCTAAAGTCCGATAAATCTTTAAGAATATCATTTATTTTTTCTTCTAATTTCGGAACTAGATAGTCAATAACAATGGTTTTTATTCCTTTGGGAGAAAAAGCGTCTTTTAACAAAGACATGCTAATATTATCTTTTTTTATTTTTTTTAATTCAGAATCACAATCATCAATATCTGACTCTAATTTGACAACCTGTTTTTGGGCATCATCTGATAAAAATATTTTACGAATAACAGAATTTAGGTCGTTTTGTTTAGAGGCGTATTCATTTGTCAACACCTGACTTTCATTATTCAAAATGTTAATTCTCTTTGGATTATTTATTAAATTTAATTTATTTAACTCATCTTTTACAACAAGTATCGTTTCATTGTTTTTTTGTATATTTTCTGTGAAATATTTGATATCCTTTAAAACCTCTTGAAGAGCGTCATTTTTAGCCTCTAAAAGCCCCAAATCGGAATAAAAATGTTCTAGTTGACTAATTACCCCCAAAACATCCCCCCGTTCACTGGCGACCCCTTTTTGTTCCTCTGGGTGAGTGATGGTGGCATCTCTTAACTCCCAATCTATGATAGATTTGGACAACTCCTCTCTTTTGGCCACTTTTTCTGCTAATTGTTCTTTTAATATGTCAACCTGTTTTGATATATTTTCTTCTAATATTGGATTATTTTTTCCACAAAACGGACACTTTATATCATTATTTTTATAAATCAATTCAAGTTGCTTGTTTATTTGTTCAGCGTCAGAAGAAAAGTCTCTGTCTACGGGTTTTGATGATAAATGAGCTCGATATTCCAGATCTATTAAATAGTTATTGTGTGTTATTTCATCAATTTCTTTTAATCTATTTTGAGCTTTTTTAAGTTTTTCCACCCCTTCTTTTATCTCTTTTTCATTGAGGTGTTCAAATTTTTTAATTGAAAAATTCTTCTCATCTATTTTACTTTGTAAATTATTATTTGATAATTCTAAATTATCTAAACTCTGTTTTTTGTTATAAATATCTTCAACAACCGATTCAAGCTTTTCCTTCTCTTTTTCTATAATTGTAATTTTTTCTTTCAATTCTTCGACTTCTTTTTGTAAGACATCCTTTTCTTGCTCTAATGATTTACTGTCTAAAACATCTTTTTTAACTTCCGTTAATTGAATATTTTTTTCCTCCAATCTTGTTTCTAATTTTATAATTTTATTATTGCTTTCAGACACAATATCTTTAGCCTTATTATAATAAACATCATAATTATCAATGTTAGATATTTCTAACAACAAATCCTTTTTTTTCGCTGCCGTTTGTTTAACAAAATTATCAGGATTTTCTTGTGGAGAAGCAATTGAGTTTACAAACAAAACATAAGAAGCTTTAAGAAAAATTTTTTCAATCCAATCTTGGGTTTCTTTTATTCCCTTGGTGGTTAACAATTTATCATCATATATTATTGAAATTGTTTGTCTCCCCGTATTAGTGACAGTTCTTGATATAACACATGAATGTGATACGTCATCTTCGTCAATATCTGTCAAAGTAAGAATTACGGTAGCCGATTTACTTCCACTTTTAATAAGATTTTTATTTTCAGATCTACCCTTACCATAAAGACACCAAACAATCCCCTCTATAACAGAACTCTTTCCACTGCCACTCATTCCTGATATGAGAAGCCTTTGATTCTCCTTAAAATCAATTATTGAGTTTTTGTGAGATAAAAAATTTATTATTTCAATTTTTTTTAAAAATATCATATTATAATAATAGTTTTATTCTTTAAAAGATTCAATAATAGAATCTATATCATTTGGTCCAAATATAGTATCTTCATCGTTTAACCATTCTAGTGTTGTTTTTAATTTATCCCCCTTTAATATTTCGGTGGCAGCATTCTTAACTTTTTCCTTCGCGTCAATTATATCATTTTCTGTTATCAGATCGGACACAACAGGAGAGACTGATTGTATTTCTACCATTATTTGTTTTTTACAATGTGGACAAATTTGGGGGATGATTGATTTTATAACATTATTTCCCATATATTTTATATTTGTTTTTTTAATAAATTAATTGTTTCTTCTTGCATTTTATTTTTTGGTTTTTCTTTACCGAACATTACCGATGCTATGTTTGCTAAAAATATGGCATCAGCTATATTGTTATCAATATTATCAACACCATACTTCTTATAAGCCTCCAAAATAATATGGTCTTTTTCACTATTACCTTTTCCCGTCGCAAACCGTTTTAATGATGTGGGTGCTACAATAATAAATTGACAATCATCTAAGATAATGGCTTCTCTAATAAAATAATTTAAAGCCGATAGTTGAACCAACGAGGTTCCTTTTGCTAAAAACGCTAATCCTTCAATTGCAAAATATATAATATCACTGTCTGTGGTATCTATATTAAGTTTATATATTGAATCAAAGATCCTGTTTCTTATATCAAGAATTCTTTTTAGTTCACTTAGTGGAGTATCTCCTGTTTTTTTTGATTTTATTAAATCAGTTGCTATTATCTTTCCGTTATCGTTTAAAACAGCTATACCGGTTCCGGTTAAAGACAAATCAAGCCCACAAAAATATTTCATTTAATTTTTATATAAAATTTTTACTAAAACGTCTCTAATGTCACACAAAACTTCTATCATTGAATCTTTATAACCGTTGTTGCTAAAATCACCGTTATCATGGTAAATATTTTGCTTGATATCATGTTTACTTTTAAAATAATTCATATTATTTAATTTTACTCCACGCTTCCATTAAAGTTTTAATATTAATCCCTTTTTGTTTGGCGTAAAGTGTTAATAAATTTTCTATATTTAAATCCATTAATTGATTTTCATAAACTACTTTTTTTCTTTCATTAGGATATTGTTCTACTATAACTTGTCCATCAAATTTTTTTAATGAATCTTTTATCTTGTTAATATCTATTTTTCTGTCAGTAATATAAACTTTAACAATATTATTCTTGCTAATATGATCAATGTCTTCCTTCTTTGGGTTTTCTAATTTATATATCCCCCTCCCGGGTAGTTTTATCGTTTCAGTCTTATTGGTCTCGTAATCATAAATAAAAATATTTTTTCCACGTTCACCGACCTCTTGATTAAAAATACTACCTGTTATAATGGTTTTTTTAAAATCATCACCCCGCTCAGATGGTTGATGTATATGTCCAGAAAAAACCGGATTAAATACTTTGTGCAACGAATCATTATCTAAAACAATTTCATTAAAAAAATTTGTGTTTTGTCCCGAAGATGTTATTGTGTCTGAAATAGAAAAGTGAGTAAACAATGGAAAAGTTTTTCCTTTTCCCGCTTCTGTTAAAAATATTTGCATCAATTTTTCTGTAGCATCTTTATCATCGGAAGCCTCTAACTGTGCTTTGTATATATAGGGGCAAAACAACATATTGTCAATTAATTCCATCTTATCGGTTATAATATGCCAATTTTTACCGCTTATTTCTTTTAAATAATCAAGAGCACTTTCTCCTGTTGGTGATAATTCATGATTACCTGCGATAATATAGATAGGTTTATCACCAAATCTTTCAACAAATTTAGTAAACTCTTTAATAACAGAGGCTGGATTATTTTTTTTATCAAACTGATCGCCCATAAAAACAACGCCGTCACATTTTTTTTCCTCAAAAGTCTTAATTATAAAATCAAGAATTTCTTGTTTTTCTCTCTCTCTTCCGTCTTTGATTATTTGATAATAACCAAGGTGGTCAGAAAGATGCATATCTCCGATTATGAGAATTTTTTTTGACATATTTCACTATTAATATCAGCCTTGTCGTCACATAGAGAAAATTGTTAACGACAAGACTGAATATTTATTACATCACGCCTAATACCCCCAAGATTCCATCCAAATTAGCAGGAGAAATATCTAATCCCGTAATTTCTTTAACCTTAATTCTGATATCCTCTGGTCCGGTAGCTCCTAATTTTTGGGTTGCGATTTCTGTTATTTTTTTGATTTTATCGGGGACACTTAAAAACGAACCACCGGTTTCCGCATTGTCTGGAAAAATATTATCTTTAGTAAAAACTGGTTCAATCGTCTCTTCGTTTTCATCCGCTATAGTAGTATTAATACCCTTCTTTCCAACCCAACTAGTATCAACAGCAGATGGATTTGTAATAATTTCAATAATCTTTGCCTTGTTGGGTTTACCTGTCTCAACTTCTTTAGAAAAGATAAAACCAACATGCTGACCGATTTTTACGCCATCCATTAATTCATGAAAACGTTCTTTAGAGTCTTTCATGCCGACACCTAGAACGCTCTTGTCTGGTTGCTCAATTAAATAAGTCGTTTGAGGATTACCGTATCCATCGTTATTTTTTACTGTACCAATATAAACCCCTTGGTATTTATCACCAACAGCTTTAAATGATACCCATTTAAAATCCACACTTGGATTTAAACTCTTACCTTCTGAAAAAATGTCCATATTGTTTTTGTTATTTCGTGTTAGTTGCACGATTTTTTTTATTAATTATTATATTATATTTACTAGCTTCTTCTAGGAGACTAAATAACTGATCAGGGAATTGTTTTTCTTTAAATCTTTTAGAATTCATTAAACTATTCATTCTTTTATTGTATTCTTCTTGATTTATTTTTTTCTTCATATATATTTAGTGTAGCACACTTTTTAAAGTTTGTCAACCCCCTAATTTATTAGGTAATTTAAAGCTTTTACATACTTTTTAATTTGTTTTTCATTTGGATTATCCATCAAATTATCTACGATATCAGCAATCTTTACTGCTTTAGTTTTTTCGTTAATTTTAACTCTAGCAATATAATCTTCATAAGATTCCTTTTTACCATGGGTAATACACCAAACAACAAATGCCATATCCTGACCAAATACATCCTCCAACTCCTCCATTGTGGTGTCCGTATCCTCTAATACATCATGTAGAAGTGCAATGGTCTTCAGATAGTCTCCCGTGACCTCCTGAGAGACCCTAATGGGGTGAATAACGTAAGGATCTCCGTTCCTACGGATTTGCCCCCTGTGCTTTTTAATTATAAATTCTAGAGCCTTTTGATACATCATATTATTTAACTTCTATTCTTTTTAAATTTTTAATAAATTCTTTAATAAACTTTCCGCCAACACTTACAACAAGACCATTCTCGTCTAAATCTTTGTCTGTAATTGACCCTGCATAATACATTTTTTTATCTTTAGGATCACCAATAAATATGTCTCCATCAGGATGAATATCTATCGTGCCATTGATTTTCATTGTTTTAATTCTTATCATATTTTATTACTATAGCACACTTTTAAAATAAAGTCAATACCTTATTTTTCTGGCGTTTCTGTTAATTTTTTAATAACTTCATTAACAATGTTGGTATCATAATTAGCATCGAAAATAAAATCAGAAATATCCTTTTTTCTTTTAATAATTTCGGTAATTTTTTCATCAATGCTATCTTTAACATACATAGTTCTAATATTGATAACCTCAGCTTTATTACCCATTCTTTCGGCACGACTATAAGCCTGTTCATAGTCAGCGGCCGTCCATGGTTGATCAATAAATAAAACGTTTTCAGATCTATTTAAAGTAATACCAATTCCGGATGCTCTTGTTCCACCAAAGAAAACTTTTATATTTTCATTATTTTGAAATCTATTTTTAGCATCTTCTCTGTCTTTATCAGAACTGTTTCCTAAAAGAATAACGGAATTGTTTTTAAATTTTTCATGAAGTTTTTTAAGTGGTTCGTGAAAATTACTGAACACAATAACCTTCTCTCCACTAGAAATTATATTTTCAATAATTTCTTCAGCATCAATAATTTTACTCATTGAAGTTATTTGTCTTAATTCATTTAAGAGAACTAACTTTTCTGCCTGCATTGATTTTTTTGTTTCTTTATCCGTCTTTTTTCTAATTTTTTTAAGATATTCTACCAAATTATTCATTGCCATTTTATATTCAGATTCATACTCACCGTGAAGTTCTACTGGCATATCGGTAAATATAGTCGGTGGTAAATCTTTTAAAACCTCTCTCTTTGCATAACGAACATAGTAAGGTTTTATTAATTCACGTAATTCCTCCATATTAGAGGATCCAGAATAATCCCAACCCCATCTTTTTTTTATTGGATCGCAAAACCTAAAAGC
>JBAYME010000048.1:0-6728 GCA_041663725.1 Minisyncoccota bacterium
CCGCTCGGGTTTCAACTTATGGCTTCAAACGAGCTTGGCGCAAGACTAGAAGGAACAAATCAGTCTGCTGCCCAAGGTGTTCGTGCTGCACTAGAACAAGCCGATGGATTCCTAGGTGATGAAAAATGTACTGATCCATGGGGAGTAACAAGAGAAGAAGATTCAGCTGCTCTTGCTGCTGGAGTAAAGCTTGGGGATTCAAAAACAAGCATTGATAATATTGGATATATTGATGCCAATGGAAATCCAACATCTAGCCCTTATGCAGCAGATGGTTCTTTAAACATGAGAGGTGGATCAACTCTTTCTACTCTTCGTCGTTGTAATAAGTGGGAATATGTAACACCAGGAGCTACAATAGCTAATAAAATAAATACTACTTTGGGATATAAAGATCGTGCCTTACTAGATGCAGAAACAATCAATGATGCTATTGCAGCTATTTTAGATGCATCACTAGCAAAACTTTCTTCAATGCTTACAGAAAAAGGTTTAGCGTATTTAGATACTACAGACATAAATCCCTATGAAACCAATGACGTTAGCCTAGGAAGTATGTTTAATACACCAGACCCAAATAGTGGAACTCAGTTTCCAAACCCAACACAATGGATAAAAGATCACCCAGGTTTTGACATAAAGACTGGTGTAACTCAAGCTTTGATCGATGAACAGCTAATTTATTTAAATAAATTAGATTCTTATAATGTTGCATTAAAAGAAAACATAAAATGGATTCGCCAACTTGATTATTGTATTCCAGGACCAAATCCAGATTGGGAGAGAACTGTATATAATTCTATAAATGGTACGGGGGGGGAAAGAAAAGAAAATATTGGATGGTGGGAAACAGAACTAGGAAGTATTGCGACTTCCTTGCTTGATCCAATGGGATTATTTTCATATTTTGGAAACAAAAAAGATGACGAAGAAGCGAGGGAAGCAGCAGCTAAATACCTTGGAAAAATTCTTGGTGTAACAATAAGTCCTACACAAGAGGAGATTAGAGACAGGGCAGGAATAATTGGTGTTCTAAATAATGTTTTTGAAAGTTATAAATTTTGGATAAACGATCTTTATTTTAATAATGGAAGCAACCTTCTTTCAATGCCTACATCGACTTATATGCCGACTGTTACCCTAGAAGCCAGAGCTCTGTTTGAAAAAATTGTTGGGTATGAACAATTAATAAAAAAGAATATAGATGAAATTACTTTTAATAAAGGAATAATTATTAGACTTCAAAAATTTAAAGAAGACATAGACAACGGCACAATAACCCCTGCACAGCTTGATGATATGTCAAGCCCACAAGTAAATGAATTTGCTAGACTTTCAGCTTATTTTGTAAGTGGTGATGATATTGCAAACATTACAAACTTACAACAAGAAGCAGTAAGCGAAAAACAATATGTAAAAAATGATTTACTAGAAGGACCATTCGGCTGTGAGCAATTCCTACAAAAATTATTTGACTCAGATCCAAAACACATAGTGTACAGAAGATATGTAGGAAGACAACCTTACCCACTTGAAATCGACCACCTTTATGCAGCAATTGCTTGGGACATGGCTGATATAGGCTCTAACACATGGATTTTTAATGGAAACAAGGGCCCTCGTTATTGGGGACCGGGGCAAACTGTTAACAATTATGTGGCATGGGGACCATTAAATGCACACCCATCAGTTCAAGGTTCACCTCTTACTCCAACAGCCTATATACATGAAGGATTTATGTATGGCAGTATTTATTATAATAATTTTAATGTCTTTGGTAAAAGAGGAAATGGCCCAAGTATTATAGATATTATCGAGTCAGATAACCCACTTGCTGCTCTAGGAGATGCAATTATTACTATAATTAGTCCTGATGATAATACTAAAGTTCCTAGTTGTAATAATAGATGGATACATGATATTAGTTTAACTGCCACAAATTCCCCTGCTGGTGGCCCTGACGATCCTGGTGATATAGGTTTTGAGAGAACAGACTGTGGAGTTGTCTTAAATTTCGAAAGAACCTTTGGTGTTTATTAAACCTAAGCTCAGTATAAATTAAACAAAAAATAAAATGCAAAAAAATATCTTAAAAATAATCCTATTAATATCACTCTTTATTCCATTCATTTCAAGTGCTGCACCTGAAATATGGGTAAAAACAGAATCAGCAATAAATGTGACAGATGAAACGGCCACATTGAGAGGCATGGGTTATCCTGATAATGTTGATGGTGTCGTATATCCGACAGTAGGATATTTTAGGTACTCTTCATCACCAACCAAGCCAATTTTTTGTGAAGATATTTATGGAAGCGATATTGTTTCAACGGCTGATATTAAAATCACAACAGAGGGTCAAACTTTTCAGCAGACAGTGACCAATTTAGACCCAGATACTACATATTACTATTGTGCGATTCTTTCGGGAACAAGAACGGGTAGACTTGATCAGAGAATACAAAATAGTGAAGAAGTAAAACAATTCACAACCCTCCCATGTCCTGATTGTGCACAAATAAAAGTAACTACTAAAACAGCCTTAAATGTAACATCAAATTCTGTTACCCTAAAAGGAAGTTACACCTCTACTAAACCCATCAAGACATATTTTGAATACAGAAAATATACACCCAATAATACCTTCGAGGTATCTGGAGCAACAAATACAGAATCTCAGGTTGATACAAATACAATGTCTACTAAATCAATGCCGATAGGACCTACGGCTTCATATGGAAATTTTTCATCACCACTTTCAATAAATTCTGGAACCAAAAAACCAATAAGTTGGATAAGGATAACTCAAAGTGAAAAAGACAGAAGTCCCAATACTGCAGGGGATTTGAATTTTTTTCTATCAGGATTAAATCCAGTCACAAGGTATGAATTTAGACTCGTAGCAGAAACTACTTCTAGTGGAGTATTAAAAAGTGGCATAATTCCTACACAAATAGTCACTGGAAATGTTTTAGATTTTAAAACTTCATCTTCAACTGGTGGAGGTGGAATAACTGACGACTCAGATGAAGATAATAATGGGCATGGAAGCGGAAGTGGAACAAATGGTGGTGGATATGTATTAGGTCAAATTTTAACTCCACCAGAATTAGCTGTCGTTCGCTCAAAAGAGGGAATCGAGACAGTTTTTGTAAGGCAAATAATTGCTGACAATCAACTTGCAAGGACATATGGGTACAAAGAAGGAACAGACCTAGAAGCTTTTGCTTGGAATATTGCTGATGTGATAGCCCGAGCCTTTAGCTATGTAAATCCTATTACTGGAAAAGAAATTCGTGTAGCCAAGCCGGACATCGCTGCTTATGAGTTGAGAATGGCAGATGGAAAACTCACTGTCTATGAATATTACAATTCAAAGATAGTAAATGTTCAGACATTGAGTACAATAATGAGGACTAGTTATTATTATGAGTATTACTTCAAGAAATAGGCCACTAGGCCCTAGGCGCTAGGCGCTAGTAAAATTACAAAATAAAAAAGTTAGAAAAAATAAATACTGGGTGATAAATAAATGAAAAATTGTGGTAGAATAAATAAGTAGAAGTATAATATAATAATATTAATGAAAACACTAAATAAAAATGAAATTGTTTTCGTACCAATGGAGAAGGTTATTAGCAAAATACTTTTAGTAAAAGGAAAAAAAGTTATGTTGGACAAAGATTTAGCTGATCTTTATCAAGTAAAAGCTATTGCTCTTAGACAAGCTGTTAAAAGAAACATTAAACGTTTTCCCCCAGATTTTATGTTTCAACTTAATAAAAAAGAAGCTACCAGCATGGTATCACAAAATGTGATACCATCTATGCAGTATTTTGGTGGGTCTTTGCCTTATGTTTTTACTGAACAAGGGGTCGCAATGTTATCTAGTATTTTAAATAGTGAACGAGCAATTCTAGTAAACATTCAGATAATCAGAACTTTCACTAAATTGAGGGAATTATTAGCAACCAACGTGAAATTAAGAAAAAAAATAGAAGCAATAGAACAAAAGTACGACACTAAATTTAAAAAAGTATTTGATATATTAAAACAATTACTTATGCAAGGAGTTAAAACAAAAAGCCAAATTGGTTTTAGAATAAAATAAAAAATAATACTTTATGAACTTTATAACTTTCAACTTTATAACTAGATGAACAACAAATTTAAAAAGGGAATAGTGTTGTTCATCCTCCTAAGTATTTTTCTTGCGCCTGTTTCACCAATTTTTGAAAATAGAGAAGGGAATTTAGTGGCGGGGGTGGAGATAAATCAAACGAGAGCATTTGGAGAAGACTGTCTTTTGAGTAGCCTCACTATAGCCACAGAAGATGGTAGTCCAGCAAAAATAGGAAGCACAATTCTAGTTACAGCTACTTCCACTAGCTGTATGGATAAAACTGTTCAAATAGATGTATATGAAGAAGACGTGGGTTGGCTTGATTTTCTTGATGGTGAAAATAGAAATTCTACTATAAATGACAATCTAGTAACAAGTTCTAAAATAAAATTCGATGGTACTGTTGTTAGTTTTACATTTAAAGCTAATTCTGCCCATTGTGAGGTTACACCTGACGGTCCAGACTGTGAGCTATATGCAGTACAAAATACATCAGATGTAGTAACATCAGATGCAGCAACAAGATCATCTAGTTTAGAATACGAACTTAATGGTAGTAACCCAGTAAACGAGACCCCAAACGTAACCGTAACACAAGGTCTAGAAATAATTGATTTTGCCTGTGGAATAACTGGTTTTTCAATTAAAGGGTGTCTGGCTAATTTTTCATATACCATTTTTGAATTATCTGCATCAATAGCACGGGTTATGGCTAGTTTTCTTGATTTTTTTATATATTATTCAACCAACAGCAGCTCTTATACTAATGAATTTATAAATAAATCTTTTGCTGCAGTTAGAGATATAGCAAATATCTTTTTTATTATTGCTCTTCTTTTTATAGCAATAAAAACAATTTTAGGTTTGTCTACAGCAAATAATAAAAAAATTATTGGAACTATTGTGGTAGTCGCTCTTTTAATAAATTTTAGTCTTTTTGCTACTCAAATAGTTATCGATGCTACAAACATATTGGCAAAAGTTTTTTATAATCAAATTGACTCCAGGGATGATAAAAATAAACTAACCCCAGATGGAGATGGCGGACAAAAATCTATTTCAACAGGATTAATTAACAAATTTAATCCTCAAAGAATATTACTAGCGGAAGTTCCAGAAGAAGCTTCTGCTGTTGAATATTACAGAGAAGGGGACAGAGGTGGCCAGTTTATATTTGTAACTCTTTTGGCTTCATTTATCGTTCTTTATACTGGTTTTATTTTTCTTATGGTTGCTCTTCTTTTTGTTGGTAGAGTAGTTGCTCTTTGGATATCAATGATCTTTGCACCAATTGCTTTTGCTTCTTTAACTATTCCGGGCTTGAAAATACCAGGTATTGGTTTTAAAGACTGGAAAGATGAGTTACTAAAAAATGCTTTTATGGCTCCAGCTTTTATCTTTTTCTTATTTATAATCGTGATGTTTGCTGGTTTTTTAGATAAAATAATTTCTTATACAAATACGGACCCTGATCCAATGCAAAAAATAATGGCGGTAGTAATTCCTTTTGCCATACTTATGATTTTGTTGATGAAAGCTAAAGAAATGGCAGTAAAACTTTCTGGCGAGATAGGAAAAGCTATTACCGGAATGGTAAAAACTGTCGGTGGTGTTGTGGGGGGAGCAGCACTTGGTGCCGCAGCATTTGCTGGAACTGGAGTTGTTGGAACACTAGCATCTAAAGCAAAGGGTAGCGAAAGATTACAAAAAGCAGCGCTGGAGGGCAAGGGATTAACTGGCTGGGCAGCTAAATTCGCGATGAGAACAGCAGATAAGGGCTCAAAAGCAACATTTGATGTTAGAAATACAGCAATAGGAGGAGCACTCGGAAAAGGAATGGGTATGGACTTCAAGTCTGCAAAAGCAATTGGCTTAGGTGTTAAGGAAGGAGGTTTCCAAGGAAGAGCTGAGAGAGAGGCAAAGAAGATCGAAGCTGAATCTAATATTTATAAAACAAAACTTACAAATGAAGAAATAGTAAGGGGGGTTGGTAATAATGGTAAGGCCTATTTAGATAAAAATGGTAACCCAATTACAACTGCGTCTAACTTGAACAACTTTAAACAAGAACAGTTTAGAGACACAATTGGTAAAAATGATTTACTTTCTTCCCTTGGATATAGCACAGCCTCAAGAATAAATAAAATTGCAGGAGGGGCTCTTCAAAAAGAAGCTATTGCGACATATGAAAAAGAACATGGAAAGGAGCTAGAAAAAGGTAGTGATGAATATAACAAGGAAAGAGAAAAAATTGGAACAGAAGCAAGACAAGCATTGTCAAAATCAAAAGGTGGTAAAACTTCTACAAAAGAAGAATTTGAAGAGGTAGAGAAAAAAGCAACAGAAAAATTTGACAATGACCATGATGAAAGAATAAAACAAAAGGAAATATTCGTTAAAAAAAGCACCGAAGAACAGTTAGATAAAAGTGCCCAATTCGGAAAAATGGTAATTGGTGGTGGTTTAGCCGTAGGTATTGGAGCAGCAACAGGAGGACTTATTGGTATGGGAACACTAACGGGGGGAGCTCTTGGAGGAGGTATGGCCTTGGAAAATCAAGCAAAAATGACAGAGGCTGAAAGACTTTCTCGCTTATCTATTGAAA
>JBAYME010000049.1:0-6449 GCA_041663725.1 Minisyncoccota bacterium
GCTTTAGTTGGACGAAAAATTGCCAGTTTATTAATCGAGAAAGCAAAAAAAGAAGGAATTGCTTTTGGGATAATTCGGGAAATGAAATCTTGGTTACGACCAGCCCAAATAGCACAATATGTATCAGAAAATGATATGGTAGCTTGGGTTGTAAATACAGGTGGACCACCAATGGTTGCTCCTCCTGGAGGCAGAGAACCAGTAATAGGAACTAATCCTATTGGTATTGGTATTCCTATGGAAAAATTACCGCTGGTTATTGATATGGCTACTTCAACTAGAGCTTGGGGTGAGGTTCGTCTTGCTAAAAAATTTAATCATAAATTACCTAAAAATAGTTTTCTTGATAAAGATGGCGTTGTCACAGAAAATGTAGATGAGGCATATGCCGCAATTCCAGCTGGCGGTTATAAAGGTTTTAGTATAGGTTTGTTGATCGAAATATTAGGTGGTTCTCTCGTAGGAATGAATATGGGTAAAGGAGATGTAAATGAGGCATATCATACTAGAAATCGAGGAGCAACTATTTTAGTGATTAATCCTGAAATGACAGTTGGTAAAGAAGAATTTAAAAATAAAAATGAAGAGTTTATAAATTTAATAAAAAATTCTCCTCCTACCAAAGGTAGTAAAAAAGTAACTCTACCAGGAGACAGAGCATTAACGACCAAAAAGAATAATCTTGATAATGGTTATTTAGAAATAGATGATAATTTATGTAAAGAGATTGAATCATTAAATTAATAATAAAATGTATAATTCAAAACAAGGAATAAAACATATTGAGATAGCTGTGTCTGATTTACAAAAGTCGCTAGATTTTTATAAACCACTTTTTAAAATGATAGGTTGGAAAGAAGTTGATAAAAATGGTTTTGTTAGTGGTAATTTAAAAATTTATTTAAAGAAATGGGATTATCCTGTTGGCAATTCGTTGGGCGTAAGGCATTTATGTTTTTGGGCTGAAAATGGAGATATAGTAGATAAGGCTAGTGAATATATTAAAAGTACAGGAGTTAAAATAATCCGAGGTCCACTTATTGTTTCAGAATATTCACCTGATTACTATACAGTCGATTTTTATGATCCTGACGGATTTATGCTAGAAGTAGCACATACTCCTAATAAATAAAATTATGAAAGATTTAATTAAAAACATAGTTAAAAACGCAGAAATACTAAAAGATAAATATACCGATCAAAAAAATATTCCTGTATATTATGCCTGCATTTTTTGCCAAACAGATGACGAATATAAAGAATTTACAGAGAAAGCATATAAAATGGGTAAAAAAATTCAAGAAAGACAAAACAGTCTTTTGTTTCGAATCACACCAATAGAAACTTCTGCTGGTAAAATTGAAATTTTAAGAATAAGACAACCGGATGAGAAATTCAAAGAACGCGGTGACGCAGATTTTGTCGTTAACGATTATCAATCTTTTCGAGAAAAATATTCAAATCAACAAGGATTTAAGATTATTCCCAGAGATAACTCTGAAATGATAGAATTATATATAGAGGGGGAAAATGTAAGAGTATATTTCTCTGACCCAAAACTTATTAAATCATTATCAATATTAAATTAAAAAACACATGTTAAATCAAAATCCAAATAAAATAGTAAATAATTTAGTTCTTGAACTTCATATTCCAGACTTTGAGATAGCACGAAAATTTTATGCACAGTTTGGTTTTAAGGAAATAGGTTATGACCCAACTTCTGGTGGAGGAAGTGATTTGGGTTATATGGTTTTAAAAAGAGAAGATTCGATCGGTAATACTTCAATTAATTTTTATGGAGACAAAGAAAAAGTTTCGCAACATAAGTATTTTGCAGATTTTCCTTCAAATACTCCAAGAGGTTATGAGGTAGAGATAACAATTCCCGTTTCAGATGTTAAAGGTCTATGGGAAGAAGTTAAAGATAAAATTCCAGAAAAACAAATTGCCCAACCATTAACACTAAAAAGATGGAATAAATGGGATTTTAGAGTCGCTGACCCATTTGGATTTTATGTTCGCTTTACTGAATTAGTAGATTGGGGACAATAATCAAATTTATGCTTATAGATATAGTAATACTACCTCCAACAAACATAAGAAATAAAATTGGAACCAAAATAAAAAAGGAAATGGGTTCTCTTTCTAATTACTTTGTTGTAGATAATAATAAACTCATTCCTCATTTAAGTTTATGGCACATGAAAACCTCAAAGAAAAATGTGGATAAAATTACTCAAGAATTAAAAAAGGTAATCAAAAATCAAAAACCTATTAAAATCACTTCCTCTGAATTCCATGCCCTAGAGAAATTTAAGGGGTGTTTAGAATTTACAATAAAAGAAAATAAAAACTTGTCTGTCTTTAGACAAAACATTTTTGAAAAGATTTATTCTTACAAAACAGGAATAATGCCACAATTTGCATCTTTTTTAAAAATTAAATACTCAAAAGAAAAATTAAAAGAAATACAGAAATATGGTCGTGGTTTAGGGTTTGGACCTCATTTTACAATGGGGTGGTTAAAAAACGAAAATGATATATCAAAAGTTATAAAAAAAATGAACAAGGTAAAGTTTAGTTTTCCAGTAAATGAAATTTACATATGCGAAATTGATAAATGGTGGCAAGTTAAGAAAATAATTAAAAAAATTAATATAACATAAAAATATTTTAAAATGGATAAAAACGTAAAACCAATTTTTATAGGTATTATAGGTGGCTCTGGAGCAGGAAAATCAACACTTTGTGACACTTTAATAAGTAAATATCCTGAACAAATAGAGGCTGTCCGATTAGATGACTATTTTAAGCCAAAAGATGAACAACCCAAGGTTGGTGATATTTTAAACTTCGACCATCCAGACTCTCTTTATTTTGATAAACTAGCAGATGATTTAAAGGAACTTTCTCAAGGAAACTCAGTTATAATCAATACTAGAAACACAAAATTAAATCCAAAATATGAAGAAACTAAAATTAAAATACCTTTTGAATTTAAACCAAAACCAATTATTTTAGTTGAAGGTTTTCTTATTCTTACTAATAAAAAAATAAGAGAAATACTTGATGAGTCTATTTATTTAGATATTGAACATAATAAAAGATGGGAAAGAAGAGTTCATTTTAAAAATGATGAATATGAAAAGAAGGTCATAATTCCAATGCATAATGAACACATAGAACCTACAAAAAAGTATGCTTCACATATTATTGATGTTTCTAATTTAACCAAAGAACAAGTTCTAGAAAGAGTTGAAGAAATTATTAAGAAAAATTTGAATAATTAAAATATGAAAAATAAAAAAATTATGATTGTATGTAGAGCGATTATTTTAGACGGAGACAAAATGCTCTTGGTTGAAAATAGAAAAAATGAAAATAACTTTTACTGTACAGCAGGCGGAAAAATGGAGTTTGGTGAGAACCCTAAACAAACCCTTGAAAGAGAAATATTTGAAGAGTTAGGTGTAAAGCCAGAGATAGGAAGATTGTTATACATAAATACTTTTAATGATGGAGAAACTCAAGCAGTGGATTTTCTTTATGAAGTATTAAACATTAATGATTATAAAAATATTGAAAAATTGAAAGGAACACATAGCCACGAACTTTCTAAAATTGTTTGGCTTGATCGATCTAGTGATGCAAAAGTTTTACCAGAACAAATGTGGCAAGATTTTAAGAATGACAATTTACCAAAAGATAAAGAACGATATATAAATGGATAAATTAATTTTTATATAACCTTAAGGTTACATATGGCTGTAACTTTAAAGCACTGTTTTATGTCACTTTTGTCACTTTTTTAGTATAATATTTTATATGACTCAAGGGCAATACAAAGAAAAATTTAAAACTTGCGTACATGATTGGACACTTCATATGGACGCTGATAGTGGTGATAGAAAGAGTAATTCTATTTTTATATGTGAGAATTGCAAAACTATAGTTACAATGCTGGAAAGAAATTCTCTAGATTCTTTAAAACTTCAAGAAAAAGCAACAAGAGATAGCTTAGCATCTCAAGAGGAATCTCAAAAAATTCAAGAGAAAACGATGAAAATGTCGATGTGGGCAAATATTATTGCCACAGCAACAGTACTCATAGCTTTTTTAGTTCTTCTTTTTGGAGAAGGTGTATTTAAATAAACCATGTACGCACGAGAAGGGTCAAAAAGTTATAGTAAAAAGGTTAAAAACAACCTTACTGGTTAATAAACCAATTGGTTCTATCTCGAGAACGTTCACCATTTCGTGCTAGCACGAGAAGCTTACAATGCTTTCAAACACATAAGATTAGCGATATAATATATTTATGAAAAAATTTATAAAGGAAAATTGGTTTAAATTAGGAATTTTAACCCTATGTCTATTGTTTGGAGTCATATTTTTATTATTTTTTTCTAGTTCTAATTTAAAGAAAGATGCACTTTGTGCTGGATTTAAAGAACAAGCAACAGATCGCATTCGTACTTGGTATGCAGATGGTGATGTAAACAATCTTTATCCAAATGAAATTTTTTATAGTAAGAAAAAAAATCGCTGCATTGTTCTTTGGAGAAGTCTTGAAAGAAATCCAGCCGATAATGGGTATAGTGACACAAAAGTAATATTTGACCCTATAACAAATGAAGACATTTATTCACATACTTTTTATAATTTTGATGATAAAAAATTAAATGAAGGAAATTTAGAAACTGATTTAAATTCTAAATTATATTACGAGGAACTCTTAAGGAATATTAAAAATTAAAATCATATAAAATATATGGATATAGTAACAGCAGGAACAATAGCATATGTAGGGAAACAATTACTGGGAAAAACTTTTGATGTTATTAGTTCTGATATTGCAGGACTTTACACTTCTGGCAGAAATAAAATTATACAAAAAGCTACAGAAAAAATTAAAAATAAAGATGATGGAAAATCAGCTAATTTAAGAGTTGCTAGAGATGTTTTTTGGAACGGATCTTTTACAGATGAAGCTATATGCGCTGAATATTTTGGAGGAATATTAGCTTCATCTAGAAGTGATGACGGAAAGGACGATAGTGGTATATATTATGTAGATTTAATGAAATCACTTTCTTCAAAACAATTAACTTTGCATTATATATTTTATTTTTTACTTAATAAAATACTAGTTTCTAAACCAGAAAAAAATGAAATGAGTATTGGAGATGAAAGTAAACTACAAAGTGAGAAGCTTTTAATTTCTATTAATGAGTTAAAGACTATATTAAATAGTGATTTAGGTCGTGATCTTCACGCTCTTCATGCAAAAGGATTAATTGGTTATCTTAAAACAGACAACTTTGTATTAAAAAACAAACGATTAGTACCATATTTAGAAATTGCTCCTAAATCTCTTGGTGTTCAACTTTATGCTGTTGCACATAATAAAATGGAAGATTGGGCAAAATTTAACACTATCGATTTTGGTAAATTTGACGACATTAATGTTCCAAACTTTTATGGTAATAACATTGAAGAATTACTTAAAAAAGCTGGCATTAAAGACGAAGAACCTGCAGAAGTTTTACAAGAAAAAAATTAATAAAATTATGAAAATCTTTTTTATTAGACACGGAGAAACAACTGGAGATGTAGAAAATCTATATGGTGGTGATTATGATGATCATCTTTCAGAAAAAGGAGAAAAACAATCTTTAGATTTAGCTAGAAATTTAAGTAATAAAGGAATAGAGATAATTTATTCTAGCCCTTTAATTAGAGCTCAAGAAACAAGTAAGGCTTTGTCTGATAAACTAGGGTGCGAAATAATAACTATTCCAGATTTGAAAGAAAGAAACCAGTATGGAATCTTAACAGGAATGAATAAAGATGAAGCTAAACAAAAATATCCTAAAGAAGTAGAGCTACTTAAAGATAAGCTTAATACCATAGAAAAAGCTGAAAGTTATGAAGATTTCTCAAAAAGATTAATGGACGCTTTTAATGAAATTACTAATAGTTCAAAATATGAGATTATAGCTATAGTTGCACATGGAGGTCCTTTTAGAGTCTTATTTAGAGATATTCTTAAATGGGGAGAAATTTCAGATTTAGGAGATTGTGCTTATGTCGAATTAGAAAGGACAGACAATGAATTCAAATGGATTCACTCAGAGGGTTTTAATCGAAACTTTCAAATACCATCTTTTAATTAAGTTACATATAGCTGTAATATTTAAGGTCTATCCTGTGTCACTTTTGTCACTTTTTATAGTCGCACGAGAAGGGTCAAAATGTTATACTAAAAATATTAGAAATAACATTACTGGGTAATGAACCATTGGGTTCTATTACTTAAACGTTCACCAAATACAAAAGAGTCCACTGCTGGACTCTTTTGTATTTGGTGACGACCGCAGTGCTGTTTTGTCAGCAGACAAAACCACGAGGGGCGGGCTGCGAAAATTTGGAGCGACGGCGAGAAA
>JBAYME010000050.1:0-6233 GCA_041663725.1 Minisyncoccota bacterium
AATTTTCTCTTTTTTCATGATATTTAAATTTTAAGTGAATATTTATTTAGTTTATCGAACCCCCATAAAGAGACTCAATAAACCAAACAAAATTAACCAAAACCCATATGTCAAAGAAATATATTTACCTAAAATCTACCATTGACGAACAGAAAAAGCAATGGTTTGGGAAGTGTGTTTTCCTCTAATTAAACTTGGGAAAAATATTTAAAATTAAGATTTATCATTAAGATATTTACCTGCGATACTTAATGCTAATGAAGGTAATATAATAAAAACTGTAGTAAGTATAAGTTTCATGAGTATTTTATTCGGTTCTGAATTGTCACCCTTATTAGATAATACTAAAAGAATTCCTAAAATACCAAAAGCGATTGATGAATAAATAAAAATTCGTGTTGCTATTTTTTGCATGGTCTTAGTATAGCAATGAAAACAGAATTCGTAAATCATTGATATGAGTAACGAAGACGGCACTACATTACTTATTATTTTTTCCTTTTCTTTATAATACACACAATGCCGATAATAAATATCATAAGTCCGAGCCCCTGTGCTCCGGGGCTATCATCATATCCACCATATATAAACATAAATACTCCAAATAATATTAAAAATATGTAACATATTATCCTAATTATTTTCATATAAAAATAATACCATAATAAAAAAGGCTGACAAAAATAATTTGGCTCCGGACTTCATTCAGCAGAATGACCTACTGGGTGGGGTGTTTATACTGAGCTTGCTTGCAGTGAGTCTGTCGAGGTGATATTCGAATAAGTATATTAGAATCTTAATTCTTCCACTTTATCTGAAATTCAAGTTCTTCCTCCCCTTTTTCTTTTTCGTGTTCAATATTTATTATTGCGTCTTTAGGAACATTTATCTTTCCTCCTGCTACCTGAATAGAAAACTTCTTTCCACTTTCGAGTGAATCAGCAAGACGTCGTAACTTTTTAATAAACTCTCCCTTTGTGTAGACTTTTTCAATATCTCTTGTTTTTATTTTTTTTATATATAAATTCTACCACAGGTTCGAACTTCTACTAAGGTAGGTAAAATAGACCTTACATTATAAGGTTGTTTGTGATGCTCCGCACTAAAGTTATTAATTAATATACAACACTTTTACATAATCTTATAATAGGTATATAGTTGTTATACTATGACAGTATTTCATTTTATATTTTCACTCTTCAAATTTACTCCCTTGTCAACAAGTGATGTAATTCTTGCTCTAACAGGTATTATTGTTTGGGCTTATACAGTTGCTGCACAGCATGCAAACGAGCTCCAAACAAGCCCAGTTTTGATATTAAGTTTTATAGATACTACACAATCAACTGCTAACCAAAAAAATGGGAAAATTATAATTAAAAATATCGGAAAAGGTCCAGCTTATGACATTGATTTATTACCATTTATCCAAAAAGAACAAAACGGTGAATCTTATGCATATACTTTTTATGTTGAGGAAAGATTATTAGAAGCTAAACAAGAAAGTGAGTTAAAAAAGTGGGTAGCTACTTCTAATGGCGGTGTTGAATTTTCAGATTTGCAAAGATTTCTTTTTCGCCTTATCCCAGATACTATGTTTCCAATTCATCATGTTCGTATCCAAGCATGGAATCCTGCTGTCTTCGTAATAAATTATCGAGGCATAAGTGGCAAAAGATACCATTCGATTTATCGTTTATATTCTGTCTTACCTCCTGTCGGAGATATTGTAATGCAGCTACTTCATCAAGGCCGTGGAAGTAGAGGTATGCTTCGTGCACGCTTGAATCACTTTTCCACACGACCTCTATCACACGAAGGGAATAGAAACTGTAAAGAAACTTCTTGGATTCTTTGGCCAATCTCACTACTTCATGTAATTAAAACAACCATTACTACCAAATGGCATTCTTACTGGGCAAATAAGAAATTGATAAAAAGAATGAGAAAGAATAAAGTTGATTAAATTATAATTACTTTTCATTAACAAAAATTAATAGAACCATTTTATTTTTTCTATTATACTACCTTTATTCAATTTTACTAATTATTTTTGGAAAACAAACAAATGTTCGTGCATAATTAATAGAAAATTCAACTCCTTTGATTTATTTACCCAAAACCCAGTAGCCTTACAATTAAATTGTCTCTTTATAATATCTTCCTTGAGTTTAAATCCGACTTTCAAAAATCTATCCATGACATTAAAAGCAAGAGGCTGATACATCTTGTTTCTTCTTGTATCTCCCATTAGAATTGCACAATATTTTCCAGGTTTTAAAACCCTATACAACTCTTTAGCTACCTTTTCTATTTCCTCCACAAAAGTATCGATATCATGAATATTGGATAAATCATCTTTAAGTTTTCCGTCACTATATTTAATTATATCCGCGTATGGCGGATGTGTTAAAGCAAAGCTAATTTCGTTATCTTTGATAAAACTCATATCTCTAGCATCACCTTTAACAATTCTCTGTTTTGCTTTATTTTTTACCTCAAATTCTAGAGATTTTTTAGTTCTTGCTAATGCTTCTTCATTTACATCAATACAAGTAATATGACGATTAAGTATCTTTGCTTCTATAGCTGTTGTTCCACCACCGATCATACAATCAAGCAAATGGTCTTTTTCGTTTGAGTAACGTAAAATTAAGTTTCTTACAACTTCAGGAGACCAGTTGCCACGCCAGTCAGATTTATGAGTAGCCCAACTACCGCGCCTAGGGAAAGCCCAAACCGTAGTACATTCCATCTCGAAAATATCAGGATGAAGTTTTAATTCTTCTTTTTTCATTACCAATTGAGCTGTTTTAAAACGCCTTTTTCTAACGAGGTTAAATTGAATACATAATCATTGTGATTATAAGTTTCTTCTAGGGGTCTTTTTGTTGTATTCCAGCCTAAACCATCCGTAACCCAAATAAAATCTATATTCTGTTCTTTGAGTTCTGTATATAAAGATTTGAATTCTCCACAAACAGCTTTAAGTTTTGAACCACCTCCATTGTAAAAATTAGTCTCTATTAATTTTATATTCTTAGTTTTTGGGTTAAAAATAGCAAAATCAAAACTTCTTTCAGATTTATCAACCCTAACTGTCATATTCCATTTTTCTTTAATTTTTGTAGCCCTAGCTTGAGCAATATATTCAAAACCTTTTTCTTTACAAAAATCTTTAACAAATGAATCGACAATAGATTCCATTAATTGACCTCCTCTGTTTTTTCTTCCATTACTATCTAACCCAACCTCAACGCCTATTGTGTAATCAACTAAGTTCTTAATTTTCTTGTCTTTAAAAAGATTTATTATTCCTGATTTTTCAAAAAACTCATAATATTCTTCTGCATTTTTATCTTTATTAGAAAAATTAAAAAATTGAGAAGTCTTATCTTCTTTGTCATATATTTCTAATTCTTTTTCACGGACAGCGAGAAGTATAGGAAAAGCTTTTATTATATCTTGATTACTTGAATAAAGTCTTATAAATTCTTCTTTTAAATCATCTTTACCTAATAAATAATTAAGTTTATTTAAAACAATTTCTATTTCAGAGCTATTTGAAAAAACTTTATTCCAGTTAACAAAATAATCCCAGGTTTTTATAGAATTTTTAAGTGTTGATATAAAATTATTGAAATCTTTTTTAATCATTTTTTTTAAAATATTTACTTATAATATAATCATACAATTCTCCTCCTATTTTAATAGCTCTATCTTTTGCCATTTCTTGCGTCCAAGAAATAAAATTTTCTTGTAAAAATAATTTAGTTGTTTTAAATGAGGTTTTATTTATAATACCTAATGAGTCTTCTAATTTTTTATTATCTCTTTCTTGATTAAATTCTTTCTCTAATAGAATTAAATTCCCAACATTATGACACCATTCTAACCCTTCATCTTGAGTGGAAAGATGATCTAATGATTCTTCGGTTAAATCAACATCCTTCCCTGGTTCAAGTTTTTTTTCTAGAATTCTAAAAGAATACAAAATTAAATTTTTATTATCTTCAAAATTTATCTTGACAAAATTTTGGATAAATTCCTCTCTGTCTGGTAATTTTTCTATAAGTTCTTTTTTTAAATCGCAAATTATATCATCAAATTTTTCTGGATTTTTTTGCAATCTAATCGAATAGCTTGAATAACGCTGATCCATCCCAGATGGTCTTTTTGAGCAAATTGCATTAAATATAAAATGAAATTTATCAAGAATATTTACCAAAGACATTATTTGATTTTTGTTTATTTTATTATTTTTTGATAATTCTAAAACTGTTATCAAAATTGAATAGTGCACTTTTACCTGAAACCTTGATAAAGAATCAATGGAGAACTTTAAAAGAATTGCCTCTTTTCTATCATGAGGACAATACCTTATCCATGACGTGTTACTTGGTGTCATAACATCGCGATATATATCAGAAAATGATTTTAAATCAAAAAGGAGTTCTCTTGTCTTTTCTGATGAATATTCTTTCGTTGTATTTTTAAATTCATAGTATAATTTTGGTTCACTTACTTTTTTAAATCTTGTCGCCCAATATCTATTAAAAAAATTCTTTTTATCATCTTTAGTATTTTGTAGAATTGACTTCCATGTTTCCCTTGGATCATCTATTCCAATCTGTTTAGGATAATTTCTAACTATAAAATTTTTTACCAAATCCAAAACGCTTAGATCCATTCCTCTAAAATTTAAAGTTTCAAATATTTCAAAAGCTTTATCATGATCTGTTTGAACTACAACAATTATGTTAATTTTTAAGACATAATCTCTCAAAGAGATTAATTTTTCTTTATTAAAAAGACCTAATAAATTCTCAAAAAATAATTTAGCAAATAATAATTTTTTCGATTCGACACTTAAATCATCAGGGTCTGTATTATAAAACAATATTTTTTGAAAAAAAGAATGAGCATTATCATTTTCTAAAGACAAATGTTTTACAGCATTATCATCTTTAAAAATTAATCTTTCTTCAAGTGCATCTGCTAAATCCTTTTCTTCAATATTTCTAAATTTAGAAATAATCCTATTTATTAACAAAAGAAAGGTTGTCATTCTTTGCTGTCCATCAATTATTTCAAAGGGTCCAATCTTATCATTAAAATTTTCCCCAACCAAAACTATTGTTCCAAAAAAGTTATTATTATCCTTATCGCTGATTATATCTTCCCAAAAAGCTTCAAGCTCTTCTTTTTCCCAGGAATATTCACGTTGAAATTCTGGAATTTTATATATTTTTTTATTTAATAAAGTTCCTAATTGATAATTTTGTGCAAAAAATTCCATATATTAATAATTAGTCACCAATACCTCTGTAATTTTTCCTCTTTTAGAAGCATCTGAATTAATAGTACGACCTGCATACACTTTGTTTATTCGGACCAATTTACCTTTTATTTTTATCTCTGAATAAATTTTATTTATAAATGGAGTATCAGAATTAGATAACATCACAAAACAACCTCGTTTTATTAATTCCATGAAAGTATCACGAAGTTCAATTTGTTCCTTTTCAAGGAAAGCCTCTTTCGTATAAGAAGTAAATGAAGATGTTTTATTTATAGGATAGTAAGGAGGGTCAAAATACAAAAAATCCCCCTTCTTTGCTTTCTTCAAAACCTCTTTGTAATCTTGTTTCTTTATTTCAACATACTTAAGAACCTTTGATATTTTTCTTAAATTAACCTCGTCACAGATTAAAGGATTTTTGTTACCAGCAAAAGGAACATTAAATCCCCCATGAGAATTAACTCGATACAAACCATTAAAACAAGTTCTGTTTAAATAAATAAAACGAGAAGCTATTTCTACATCTGATAATTTGCTTACATCATTAGCCCTTATTTTTAAAAAATATTCTTTCGTATTTTTATGCTTTTTAAGAGATATAATTAAGGATTCAACATCATTCTTTATTACATTATAAGTAATAATAAGCTCATTATTTAAATCTGATAAAAATGCTTTTTGTGGAAGTAAATCAAAAAATACAGCACCTCCTCCTACAAATGGTTCAAAATATCTTCCAGTTTCTGGATTAAACTTTTCAGGAGGATATAAGTTCATTAATTTAAATTGTTCAAGAAGCTGGCGTTTACCACCAACCCACTTAACAAATGGTTTTGGCTTTTCCTTAATAATATTTTCTACTTCATCAAATGAAAAATTCTTCATGTAAGGAATAGAAAACATTAAATTCTTTGCATAAATATGATTTAAA
>JBAYME010000051.1:0-6130 GCA_041663725.1 Minisyncoccota bacterium
CAAGCCTGCGGATGATAAAACCCTAAAGAACTAATTACTATACTATTTCATCAACATCATTTTTTTGTCAGGTTGATGCTATTACCTTGCAAGCGGTAGATATACATTCCGCTTGATAAGTTGTTGGCATTGAATTTTACTTCATGAGTGCTTAGTGTTGCACTTCAATGTTGAATCTACCCCACGCTGAATTGACAAAAAAATATAAATACGTTAATATAATTAGAAATTACAAATCTGTTCTTCAAAATAAAATTAAAAAAGGAGTTCAAGCCATGGAGAATATTCCAATTAAAAACAAATGGATAGAGGGAGACTTTTATCTTCAATTAAACAAAACAATTCAAATCAACATAGTTGCTTATGAACATTTATTGGGAATACCTGCTCGATTTTGTGTAGGTTTAGTCCCTGCAATCAGTTTATCAAAAAAACTTAAATCAATGTCAATTAAATCTCTTATAAGATTAATTGATCCAACTCCTATTGCCAATTACTGTAATGGCTGGAAGATGAAAGAATCTCAGTTCAAGGATGTAATTTCTAATTTTTTAAATAATCAAGACGTTAAATTTTTTTTTGATGAAGCTGAACAAGTATCCAACGGGACTCTTGAGATTTTAAATACCATAGGACAAGAGCTTTTATCAGCAACAGATACGAAAATTGTTGATATGGTTCAAAGAATCGTGGAATCAGGGAGAAGACATGGAGGTGAGTTAGGAGCCAATAATGCTGTTTTGTATATGGCAGCTCATCCATTTTCTTGGTTAGATATGTATCACCCTCTTATTTGGAAAAAACAATATTCATCGCAAGATTATCAGTTCGTCAATTTAATGAGTAAATCAGAATCACGATTTACTTTAGTTCGAAAATTTCTTCAAGAAAAAAGACCTGACTTATCTTCAGCAGTAGATTCTATCGATTTATATATGACAGTGTGTGACACTCCATGCTATATACCATTAGATGGAGAACCAACGTTTATAGATTTAACAATTAATGGATATGACTGGTGTTATAAACGTTATAAGGAAATTAAAGGAAAAAGTGGTAATCATAGACGTGCAACTAAAGACTTTGAATCGCTAATCTCTTTTCTTGAACTTAGTAATGTATAAAATTAACCCAAAATCAGATACTGGTTTTGGGTTTTTTTAAAAAAATAGTATAATAAAATAATGAAAACGTTAGGAATTTTAGGTGGAGTTGGTCCACAAACTACATCAAAAATATATTTGTCGATTATTGATCTGATTAGAAAAAATGGGAAAGATAAATACCCGTCTATCCTAATATATAATTTGCCCTTTCCTTTCATAATAGAAAATGAAGCGATTATTCAAGGTGTAAATTCTGAAAAAATGATTCCTTACCTTATTAATGGAGCGAAAATTTTAGAAAAGGCAGGAGCTGATTTTGGAATATTGCCTTGTAACACGTTACATAAGTATATAAGTAAAATTCGTAAATCAGTAAAATTTTCCTTTCTCAGTATTCTTGAAGAGGTAGTTTTAACATTAAAATCAAAAAAAATAAAAACTGTTGGTATATTAGCTACGAAAACCACTATACAAAGTAAAATTTATGAGAGTATTTTGCAAAAAAATAAAATAAAAATTTTATATCCATCGCAAATTGAACAGAAAATTATAAATAATATTATTGTTGAGTTGCTTAATGGAAAGAAAAATAAATTACATTCTCAAAAAGTTAAAAAAATATGTGATTCTCTTCAAGAGAAAGGTGCAGAAAATATTTTATTGGCTTGTACAGATCTTCAACTAGTTATAACAAATATAAATAGTTCTATTCCCATTGTTGATACCACAGATATTTTAATACAAGCTTCAGTACGAGAGTTATTAAAAAAATAACAAGCTATTGAGATATTACGGCATGTTTGCAATTTAATAATTTATTGCATATAATAAAAATGTGATAAGAAAAAATAATTATATTAATTCAGCTTGGTGGCTAACTCGTTTCGGCGGGTAGTTTTTGTTGTATTTATAATTCTTTTCAAAATAACAAAAACAACCCGTCTACACGGGTTTTTTATTTTCCTTTTTCAATAAAATTATGAATAAATTTATTTTTAAACAACATTGCAATGAATTTTGGCGCCAAAAACATTTTGGGCTGATTTTTAAATTACTATTTTAAAAAATAAATTATATAAAAAACAAATATGAAAAAAATAAAAAAATCATTAAAAAATTTACCAGATAAAAAAGGTTATTATGGTTCTTTCGGAGGACAATTTGTCCCTCCTCAATTAATAGAACCATTGAAAGAAATAGAAAAAGAATATTTAAAAGCGAAAAATGATCCAAAATTCCAAAAAAAATATGCTAATTTATTGAAAAATTATGTTGGTCGTCCTTCTCCACTTTATTTTGCAAAAAATTTAACAGAAAAATTAGGTGGTGCAAAAATTTATTTTAAACGCGAAGACTTAAATCATACAGGAGCGCATAAAATAAATCATTGTATTGGGGAAGTTCTGCTTGCAAAAAGAATGGGAAAGAAAAAGGTTCTAGCTGAAACTGGAGCAGGGCAACACGGAGTAGCATTAGCTACAGCTGCAGCACTTCTTGGACTTGAGTGTGAAATTCATATGGGTGCAATAGATATAAAAAAAGAACATCCAAATGTGATTCGTATGAAATTGCTTGGAGCAAAAGTAGTAGAAGTTAATACAGGAGGTAGGTGTCTTAAAGATGCAGTAGATAGTGCTTTTGCAACTTTTATAAAAGAATATAAGACCACTTTCTTTGCTATAGGTTCAGTTGTTGGACCTCATCCATATCCGATGATAGTGAGAGATTTTCAATCTATTGTAAGCAAAGAAGCTAAAGAGCAAATATTAGAACAAGAAAAAAAATTGCCAGATTATATAATTGGCTGTGTTGGCGGTGGTTCAAATTCTATTGGATTGTTTAATGAATTTCTTGATGATCCAGTAAAACTTATCGGAGTTGAACCAGCTGGCAAAAGTTCAGCAATTGGTGAACATGCAGCGACTATTACTTATGGAACAGAGGGAGTAATTCATGGAATGAAAACTATTGTCTTACAAAATGAAAAAGGAGAACCAAATTTAGTTCATTCAATTGCATCAGGATTAGATTATCCTGGTGTAGGACCTATCCATGCATATTTAAAAGATATTGGAAGAGTCAAATATACATCAATTTCTGACGATGAAACAATTAAAGCTTTTTTAGAATTATCAAAAATTGAAGGAATTATTCCCGCTCTTGAAAGCGCTCATGCTGTGGCAGAAGCGATAAAATTGGCATCCACATTAGATAAAAATAAAATTATAATTGTAAATCTTTCTGGTCGTGGAGATAAAGATATTGATTATATTGCTGAATTATTAAAGATATAGGCACAAGAATAAAACAAGAATCTTATTTCAAAATATTTTTTATTTTTTCGGGAGTTTAATTTAAAAAACTTAGAGTAAAAACTTATAAAATACTTATATTTAAAGGGTAAAAATTAATCCTATATGGACAAATTCTTTTATATTTGGTATACTAATAGCAAATAAAGTTCACTGAGAATTGTTCTCAGTTTTGAAAATTAAAAATAAAATAAGGAGAAAATATCATGGTACCATTAACAAAAGAATTATATGAATTTTATTCATATCTTAAAACTAATGCACCCTATATGTTAGGTTACCCTGGCAATCTTAATAATGATTTTTCTGAACTAAATATTTTCTTTGAATTCATTATTAACAATGTAGGTGACCCTAGTTGCACAGATGAGGCTTATAGAATGCATTCAAAAGAATATGAATTAAAGATACTTGAATTCTTTCGAAACATTTATAATCTTAATCCTAATTCTTGGGGTTATCTTACAAATGGAGGAACAGAAGGTAACACAATGGGACTACTTCTCGGAAGAAGTAAATATCCAAATAGTAAGTTATATTCTACCAATGGGCATTATTCAATTAAAAAAAATGCATATATACTCAATATTCCTTATGTAGAAATCAAAACTTCTAAAAATGGTGAAATCAGCTATGAAAATCTATATTCTTATTTATCAAATAACAAAGAACCACCAATAATTAATTTAACAATAGGAACTACTTTTGATGGTGCTATTGATAATGTTTATAGAGTTCTTGCTATATTAGAAGAAACTTCACACAAAGATTTTTATATCCATTGTGATGCAGCTTTGTTTGGTGGGTTTATTCCATTTCTAAAAATTGATCATGAAATGAGCTTTGAAAATGTTGATAGTATATCTATTTCAGCTCATAAGTTCTTTGGTATTCCGTTTCCTTCTGGAATTTTTCTCTCAAAAGAAAAACCACATTGTGGTTTTGTTGAAAATATCGGATATATAGATTCAGATGATACTACTATTACCGGGTCAAGAAATGGCCAATTGGCGTTGTTTTTATGGGCATTAATAGAAAGCAAGGGCGTAGATGGTTTTAGAAAGGAAGCTCTTAGCTGTATTGAAAATGCGAAGTATTTAGAAAAGTCACTTGCTGAAATTAATCTTAATCCTAAATTGAATGATTATTCTAATATTGTAACTTTTGATACACCACCAAAAGAAATAATTAGTAAATGGCAACTCGCAACAAAAAAAGATCGATCTCATGTTGTTGTAATGCAACATGTTAAAAAAGAAATGATTGATTTACTAACTTCTGATATTGTTTCTGCACAAAATCTAAAAAATCAAATATCAAACTAAAAGGAAGTGCCTTATGAAAACTTTAAATTCAGAGATTGTACTTACTGGAATTCGTCCAACTAGTAATCTAACTATTGCCAACTATGTTGGTGCTATAATGCCGATTATCTTCTTTCAAAATCAGGGAATGAAACCTTTTGTATTTGTTGCTGATATTCATGCACTTACAGACAATGAACCAGAGGTTTTAAAATATGGCAACGAAATATTGATTGATTTATTAGCTGCTGGTGTTGATCCAGAAAAAAGTATTATATATAAACAATCATCAATTGCTAATGAAATCGGAGTATTAACTTTATTACTTGCACGTCATGTTTCTGTAGCAGAGTTATTGCGTTTACCTACATTAAAGGAAAAAGTTAAGTCAGAAACTGTAGAAAGTGCTAATGCATTACTCATGATGTACCCAGTAATGATGGCTGCAGATATTCTCATGCAAAGAGCAGATATTATTCCTGTTGGGAAAGATCAGGAATCTCATATTGAAATTGCTCGAAAAATTGCAAGACGTTTTAATCAAGAAATAAAAGATGTATTTCCTGAACCAAAAACCCATATACTGGATACAGTAAAAATTCTCTCTTTACGTGGAGAATCAAAAATGAGCAAATCCAAACCTGAAGATGCTATATTTCTAACTGACGACACAAACACAGTAATTAACAAAATTAAACGTGCACAAACCGCTACTGCGGGTATTATGTCCGAAAATTTGGAAAGTCATTTGACACTTATTAAAGCAATTTGCCATGATGCTGAAATTCTCGAAAAAGTTAATTGTATTATAAGTGATCATATAAATGGTTTAAATACTATGGGTATTTTTAAAAAAATATTTACCGAAGTAGTAATAAATTTTTTATCTGAATTCCAATCAAAAAGACAAAATATCGTTAAAAATAATGTAAAATATCTATCAGATCTACAGCAAAGTAATAAAATTGCTATTTCTCGTGCAAAAGAAACTATGAAAATAGTTTTAAATGCTTTGGAAATGTAATAAATTCAAGTTAACAAGCTGGGAACATCAATTCCCAGCTTTTTTATTTATTAATATAATAAATTTGCAAAATAAAATAATCTATGTATAATAGACAGATATTGATAGATCTTTATTTTGAAAGTAATATACGGGCGCGTCAGTTAATTGGCTAAACTAACGGTCTCCAAAACCGCTACTGGGGGTTCAAATCCCTCCGCGCCTGCGCAGTATTATTTTTTTAGATAATTTAATTATTATAAAGTCCTTATAAAATAGGGGCTTTATTTTTTTTGCAAATAAATGGACCAAATAATATTTTATAATACATTAAAATTTTTTCCCCAAAAACAAATGCAGGCCCAAAATAATAAAATTATTTCAAGCCTGCGGATGATAAAACTC
>JBAYME010000052.1:0-5850 GCA_041663725.1 Minisyncoccota bacterium
ATGTGCGTCGAAAAGGAGGTTGGGATACACACGGTCTTCCTGTGGAACTTCAAGTTGAAAAACAACTTGGATTAAAATCAAAAAAAGAAATTGAAGAATATGGAATTGCTAATTTTAATCAAAAATGTAAAGAAAGTGTTTGGGAATATTTAGAATATTGGAATAAATTTACTGAGAGAATAGGTTATTGGGTTGATCAAGTAAATCCTTATGTGACATATCACAACAGTTATATTGAATCAGTTTGGAATGTTATCAAACAAGTCGATAAACAGAATTTGCTTTTTAAAGATTATAAAGTAGTGCCTTGGTGCCCTCGTTGTGGAACAACTCTTTCTTCACATGAGCTAGCGCAAGGATATGAAGATGTCAAAGATTTATCGGTGTATGTAAAATTTAAAGTTATTGGGCAGGAAAATACATATATTTTAGCTTGGACAACAACACCTTGGACTTTGCCCGGAAATGTAGCATTGGCAGTTGGAAAAGATATTGAGTATATAAAAATTAAAAAAGAAAATGAAGTTTTAATTTTAGCCAAGACAAGACTTTCTATTATTGATAGTGAATATAAAATAATAGAAGAATTAAAAGGTAAGGATTTAATTGGCTTAGAATATGAACCACTGTATCCATATTTTGGAAATATAATCTCTCAGGACGAAAAAATAAAATTAGAAAAAGCTTTTAAGGTTTATGAAGCAAATTTTGTAACCACTGAAGATGGTACTGGGGTTGTACATACAGCAGTTATGTACGGAGTAGATGATTTTAACTTAGGAAATGAAATTGGTTTACCAAAGCACCATATTGTTGGCTTAGATGGAAAGTTTTTGATGGGTATGGATTTTTTAGAGGGAAGGTTCGTGCGAGATGAAGATGTTGCTGTGGATATTATAAAAAATTTAGCTCATCGAGGACTTTTATTCAAAAAAGAAAAGTATGAGCACTCTTATCCACATTGCTGGCGTTGTCACACAGCTCTTATTTATTATGCTCGAGATTCTTGGTATATAAGAATGTCATCCTTGCGAGATAAATTAGTAAAAGAAAATGAAGGAATAAATTGGGAACCAGATTATATAAAAGAAGGTCGGTTTGGAGAGTGGCTTCGAGAAGTAAAAGATTGGGCAATTTCTCGAGAAAGATATTGGGGGACTCCATTGCCTGTTTGGACTTGTGATAAGTGTAAAAAAATTGAAATTATTGGTGGTATAGAAGATTTAAAATCTAAAACTAAGAAATCTGGAAATAAATATTTCGTAATGAGACATGGGGAAGCAGAAAATAATGTACTTGAAATTTGTTCTACTAAAATAGACAACCCCCACCATTTAACTGAAAAAGGAAAAAAACAAGTAGAGGAAGCAGCCAAAACTTTAATTGATAAAAAGATCGATATGATTTTCTTTTCTCCATTTCTTCGTACTAAAGAAACTACTAACATGGTTGCTAAAATAATAAATTTTCCAGAATCTGAGTTAAAAGAAGATCTTAGGTTGGTTGAAGCAAGTGATGGTGTATTTGATGGTGCCTCAATGGAAAAAACCCGAGCTTTTTACAAAGAGAATTATTTTGATCATTATGACAAAGCACCAGAATGTGGTGAAAGTTTGCTTGATGTAAAAAGAAGAGTTGGAGAATTTATATATGAAATTGAAAATAAATATCAAAATAAAAATATATTAATCATCGCACATGAGGGTGTAGGTTGGGCATTGTTTTCTTGTATAAATGGTTTTAATAAAAAAGAAACTATCGTAGATCAAAAGAATTATTTTTTATTAAAAAATGCAGAAATAAGAGAATTTGATTTTACCCCGATTCCACATAACAATAATCATGAACTTGATTTGCATAAACCATTTATTGATGATGTAGAGTTGGTCTGTAAGTGCGGAGAGAAATTAGAAAGATCAAAAGAAGTAATGGACGTTTGGCTTGATTCTGGAACAATGCCATTTTCTCAAGATCATTATCCATTTGAAAACAAAGAATTAATAAATGGAAAAGGGTATCCAGCCGACTTTATTTCAGAAGCCATTGATCAGACTCGTGGCTGGTTTTATACATTACACGCAGTAGGTGTTCTAATGGGAAAAGGTAAAGCCTATAAAAATGTAATTAGTTTGGGGCATTTACTTGATGCTAATGGTAAAAAAATGTCTAAGTCATTAGGTAATGTAGTTGACCCAGAAAAAATGATAGAAAAATATGGTGTTGATACTTTACGTTTATGGATGTATTCAGTAAATCAACCAGGTGAGTCTAAAAATTTTGATGAAAAAACTGTACTTGAGCTACATCGTCAGTTTTTTGGGTTGCTTTATAATGTTTTAGCATTTTATGAACTTTATCGAGATAAAGATTTAGAAATATCTTTACTAAAAGAGGAGCGTGGCTATGGAAAGCGTAAATCTCCACTAAGTCAAAATATTTTAGATCAATGGATCATAGCTAAATTAAATGAACTTATTATTTTAAGTACAGAAAAAATTGATAATTATAAATTGTTGGAACCGGTTCGAGCGATAAAAGACTTTATTGGCGATCTTTCTACTTGGTATTTACGTCGATCAAGAGAAAGAATAAAAAATGATGAACATGGGGCAAAACAAACTTTATATTTTGTTTTGAAAAATCTAGCTAAACTTATGGCCCCATTTGCCCCATTTGCTGCCGAGGATATTTGGCAGAAATTAAAAATTTACCACGAAGAAGGCGGGGTGGATGGCGATATTGAGAGTGTGCATTTAGTAAATTGGGTTTCAGTAGATGAAAATGAAATTGATGGAAATCTGATTTTGGAAATGGAGAATGTTCGCAAAATTGTGACTCTTGGATTACAAGCTAGACAAAAAGAGTCTATTCCTGTTAGGCAGCCATTACAAAGATTAGAAGTTGTTTGTGATAGGTTGGATGAAAAATATTTTGAGATTATTAAAGATGAATTAAATATTAAAGAAATTAAATTTACAGAAGGAAATGAATTGAATATCAAAATTGATACGACCATAGGAGAAGAGCTTCGTGTGGAAGGACAGTATCGCGAACTTACTAGAGCCATCCAAGATATGCGTAAAAAAATGGGGCTTACCCCGAGTGATGTTATAAGTCTTTTTATACAAAGCAATGAAGCTGGGAATAAAATTGTTGAAAAATTTGAGAATGAAATAAAAAGAATTGTTTTAGCAGAAGAAATAAAATATGACATAAATGACGGAGAAGATATCAAAATAGGAGATTTATTATTCAAGGTCCAAATTATCAAAAAATAAAAAAATTATGAAAACTATTTTAGTAGATGCAGTCCATTGTTTTATTATTAAAAAAGATGAAGGATTTGAAATCTTTCAAGATATGCATAATTTACTTGAAACATATTCAAATAATAAAATAATATTAACTGGAGCAAATGATGAACAAAGAGAAAAATTTGGTTTAAATAAAGCACCTTATGAGGTTTTTACTTTGAAGCATAATCCAGAAAAAACTAATCCAGAGTATTTCAAAATAATGTTAGAAAATTTTGGCTTAAATAAGGATAATGTAGTTTATTTTGAGCATGACTTAAATGCAATTAAAAGTGCTGAATCAATTGGAATTAATTCTTATTATTATGATAATGATAAAAGGGACTTAGAAAGTTTGAAGAAATTTTTAGATGAAAACTTAAAAGAAGAATTCTAACCTCACCCCTACCCCTCTCCTGGAAGGAGAGGGGAAAATGCGGAAATTCATAAATTATGAAGAGAGTTATAAACGATAAAAATAAAAAAGAGGCACGTAGGGATTTAAGAAAAAATCAAACAAAAGAAGAAATTTTACTTTGGTCTAGAATAAGAAATAACCAAATTGGATATAAATGGAGAAGGCAGGTAAGTATCGGGCGTTATGTTGCAGATTTTTATTGCCGTGAAAAATTTTTAGTTATCGAGCTCGATGGTTTTCAGCATTTAGAAAATAAAGAATATGACAAAGAACGTGAAAATTTCTTTAAATTATTTGGAATTAAAACTTTAAGATTTTGGAATAATGAAGTTAGCGAAAATTTAGAAGAGGTAATAAATAAAATATTATGTAACTTAGAAGATAAAACCCCTTCTCCTTTCCAGGAGAAGGGGTAGGGGATGAGGTTGTGTGTGTGATGAGGTTTATGTAGTATAATTAAATTCTGATGCATCACATTTATCACACTGAAGGTTTAATATTGGGGAGTAAAAATTATGGGGAAGCGGGTAGATATTATTTTATTTTTACTCGTGACTTAGGTATGATTTATGCTTCGGCTCAAGGTGTAAGAAAAATGCATTCGAAACTTCGTTTTGTTTTACAAGATTTTTCTTATGTTAAAATCGACTTAGTTCGTGGTAAAGATTTTTGGCGTTTAACTAGTGCTTCAAAAACCAACAAACTCGAAAATATTTCTAAAAATCCTGAAACCTTAAAAGTTTTTGTGAACATTGCTCGTTTATTAAAAAGACTATTAGCCGGAGAGGATCCAAATCGAGAACTTTTTGAAGATTTATTAGATGGATTTTCTGTTTTAGAAAAATGTAAAAATGAAGATGAATTACAAAATATTGAGATGATTCTAGTCTTACGTATTCTTAATAATTTGGGTTATATAGGAAGTCATGATTCGTTGCGATCCTTTATAAAATCACCATTTAATGGAGATCTTGTTTTTGGTATAAGCAAAAATAGAAATAAAATTTTAACAGAGATAAACAAAGCTTTAAAAGAAACACATTTGTAAAATATTTTTTTAATATAAAATTTTTCAAATTTTGTTTGTGATGGTATAATAGATGAATGTCAGAAAATAAGTTGGATAAGATTGAAAAACTTAAAAATAAGTTATTTAATAAAAATTATAAAGTAATTCCAGAAGATCGTTTTAACTTCAGGAGTAGGCCAAAAAAAGAAGTACCTACATCTTGGAATAGTGAAATAAAAAAAGATCAAAAGAAAAACTTTTTTCTAAAAACATCTATGTTTAAAAAATTTTTTATATTTTCAATAGGTTTTTTTATTTTAGCTTTAGTTTTTGCTTTATATAGTTTTTTTCTTGGTGGAAATTCTGTTTCAAATGATAATATAGAAATATCAGTTTTGGGCAATGCTTTTACTGCTGGAGGTGAGGAATTACCTCTACAAATAGAAATTATTAATAAAAATAATTCACCATTAGAATTGGCTGACTTGGTTGTATCTTATCCTAAGAGTTCCTCAAATGATTTATTACAAGGCTCTGAGCATATTCGTATTTCTCTTGGAACTATTCCGTCCGGCTCTACTCAAAATGAAAATATGAACGTAGTTCTTTTTGGTGAGCAGGGCAGTTCTAAGTTAATAAAAATTTCCCTAGAGTACAGAGTAGCTGGTTCTAATGCAATCTTTGTAAAAGAAAAACCATATGAAGTTACCATAAGTTCCGCCCCTATAAATCTATATGTAGATGCACCCAGTGAAGTGAGTCCAAATCAAGAGATTTCTTTAAATGTAAAAGCCACCCTAAATGCCACAAAGGCAGCCTCAGATATCCTCTTAAGGGTTGATTACCCAGTTGGTTTTGAATTTATTTCTGCCAAACCAGCACCTTCTTTTGGTAATAATGTTTGGATTTTGGGAGATTTACCAGCAGGATCAGAAAGAGATATTTTAATTATTGGTAAAATGGTTGATGTTTCTGATGGTGAAGAAAAAAACTTCCATATATTTAGTGGAATTGAAAGTAGTTCTGATAAATCTATAATAGGTACAATTTTTAATTCATTTAGTTATAAGGTTGCTATTAAAAAACCATTTATTCAGGCCAATCTATATGTAAATGGAGTATATCAAAGA
>JBAYME010000053.1:0-5837 GCA_041663725.1 Minisyncoccota bacterium
ATCCTCTATTTAACCCTATATTTTTGTTATTTTATATCGCAAAATTCGTTGCGTTACGTTTATATCCCCGCCTATCCATTGTTTGATTCAATTTTTCAATGGATTTATTGACAATATCTTCCAGTTTTGGAAGCACAGATTTATCAAGATTACCATTGATCGCAATATTGATTTCGGATTTTATATCGCCCCCACCAGAACTGGCAATTGAAGGAAGTATATTGGAAACAAAATTATCCATCTGTTGAGAATTGATTACGGCCTCACCTTTCATTAGTTTGGCAAATTGTTCGTTGGATTTTAATAAAGATCTTCCACCAACAAACCCCTCTTCCATTCCTGTATGATAGGCTTTGACAGAATCCATTTTAGCCCAACCAAGATTGTTAATCAAATAAGGAGCAGTCATTCCTTCTTTATAATCACGAACAATCAAAGGTCTACCATTATAATTATCCCCATTGATAGTTGCCCCTTCGCCTTGTCCTTCTGAATCGCTATATAAAGAACCATCCATTTTTACTCTAGTACCAATTGCTAAAAGTTTAGGTTCTTCCTTTTCTTCAGGAGTTTCTTCTTGATTTTCACCTGTCCCACTTCCAGCGCCAGCATTTTGTGCCGCTTGTTGATATTGTTGAATAACTTCAAATGCTTTCTGCCATTTGGCAATAATATCTTCATCAATACCTGTGCCAAATTTTTTATTCCATTCTAATAAACTATTATAAAACTCACCAGATTTACCATTGAGAAGATCTATTGCTTCAGATGTTAATTGACCGGTATTTTTTAAATAATCTTCAATGTCTTTAACTTTCTGATCAATATATGCTTTATATCTTTCATATTCATCATCTAATGCTTCTTTTTGCAGATTAACACTTCGATCATGTTCTGTTTCTTCTAAATCTTCTCTTGCTTCTGCAAGTTCTTCCTCTAATTTCTTTCTTTTTGCGGCGGCTTCTAAACTGGTATCAAATTGTAATTCTGCAATTTCAGCTTCAATGTCAGAGACTTTTTTCTTTTTATCTTCCATCTCTTTGTTATAATCATGCTCATCTTCTTCTCTATCTATTGCTTCTTTTTGAGCATCAATTACCGCTTTATAGCCATCTAATTTTTCTTGAAGAGCGTCTTTTTCTGCTTCTGCTTTTTCTTTCAACATATCAATAGTGTCATCTAATAAATCTTGATATGCTTCTTCTTGTTTTTTTATAGCATCGTTATATTCTTTAATGGCATCTTCTGCTTTTTTAGCAGAGAAAGGAACACCGTTTCTTAATTGGTCAATGTATGCTTGAAGAACAGCTATTTCTTGTTGTGTTGCACCATTCCTGATAGCGGTTGCTTTGGCATCCTCTGCCTTCTGGATTACAAATGCTTTTAGGGCCTCTGTATTTAGTTTATATTGATTGCCTTCAATGATTAAAAATTTAAGATAATCTTCTGGATATAAACCAGCTAACTCTTGAACTTGTTCAGCACTGATTTGACCATATTCTTTAGCATCATCTATGATAGATAAAATCTTATCGCTGACAGAAGTTAGACCAGATAATGTATCACTGAGATCAATCTTAAGTGTCTTTTTTAATTCTTCTTGCTCTTTCTTTAAAACAGTTATTAATTCTTCTGTACCACCTTGCAATTTCAAATTTGCAATCAATAAATCATATTTGGCAACAGCATAATCAACATACGCTTTTTTATTTAATTTTGTTAAATCGCCTTCTTTAACAATGTATTTAGTATAATCATCGGTATTTTGTTTTAAGGCGTCTAACTGATCAGAAGATAATCCTTTTTCATCATTATAATCTTTTACTACATCTAACAAAGATTTAAGAGTGTCGGTTGTAGATTTATAACTTTGTTCAGCAGTATCGTCTTTTGTCCAATCTGCGCGTTTCTTATTAACGTTGTCAACATTTTGTCCTATAAGTTGTAATTCCAATCCCATTTTACGAAGTTCAACATTAGCATCATCTAATTCTTTTTTTAATCTTGCCACTTCTTCTGGATCTATTATACGGCCTTTCCCGCGCCTCACAGCGCCTTTTTCTGCCGATGCTAAACGCTCTGTTAAGTCTTTTACGACATTTTTCTGATCTTCGTATGCCTTAGTCTTTTCTTTTTCCGATTCGGCGGTTTTAAGATTTAATAACTCAGATTCTACACGAATTTGTTCTCTTTTTAAACCTAATAAATCGTCTAGTTTTACAGCATTATCTACTAGAAAATTGCCTTCATCATCATAATAACCATTAATTTCAGGCAATATTTTCTTAAGATCGTTTTGGACATCTCTGAATTTTTTTTGTTCATCAGATGTTTTAGCGGTTTTAACTTTCAATTCTTCGTACTTTCTTCCTAATTCGCCAATGCTGTCAATATCTTCTTTCGATTTTTGCACACTAGAATTTAAATCATCTATTTCTGATTTAAGTTTATCAACTGCTTCTGCATGTTTCTTTAATGATTCTGCGGAACTATTGGCGTTATAAGCCATCCATGCCAGCGCACCAGCAGTGGCGGCCAGTGAAATAGCTAACGTTATGAATCCACCTTGTGACATGCTGGCTACTGCCTTCAATAAACCAATTTCGGTTGTAAGATTCTTTACTGCAACTATTGCTTTACTTATTCCCGAAACAAATTTAATAATTGTATCCGCAACCATTTGAGCATTGAATGCAATCAACAAAGATACAGCGAGAGTTAAAATAGGTATCAATCCGCCTACATCAGATGCAAAATTAACAATGCCTGTTCCTGCATCTACAATCCATTTTATAAAACCAGAAGATATTGTTTTCATCCATAATTCTTCCCAAGCGGCAGTGAACCTATTGGTAGCGGCCTCAAGACTTTCCAAATAAGTCTGGTATCTTTGAGTAGCCAAACCAGATGCATTCATTTCTTCTGTTTTCAATTTTTCTGCGGTAGACCAATTTTCTAGGAGAGCAATTAGGTTTTCGTATTGCCTCGTGCCAGCCAATGCCTGTGCAATACTGGCTTTAGTTACATCATCAAAACTGCTCCACTGTCTTGCAACATCTTCCAACACATCGCTCATGTTTCTAAACGTAGTGGGAGTTTCTCTTATCTCAATGTTTACTCTTTTCAACGCTTTTTCTACATCATTAATTGATTTAGAATCTTCGTCTAAATTACCTAACTTAATATTCTGCATACGAGTAAAGATGGTTTTGCTTTCTGTTACTTTCCTGCTCAATTAAATAGCAGTACTGACCATTGTTAAACAATGGCGAATAAGGCACTCCTTTAAGATGTCTTTACATCTGGCCTTATTTCCACATTTTTATTTTTTTGGCTTATAATATGTGGGCCGGACTATCAAATAACCATATTTTTCAATATGGCCGTCTTTTGTTTAGTCTCTCAACGTGAAATTGTTATAATAAATTTAATCATTGTTCAAAAAATGGAAACAGTAAATTCTGATTCAATTGTAGCTTACCATTCTCTACACTATAATTCATAGAATGATAATTTTTTAAATTTCCATTTTTGTTAATATATTCAAGTATTAATTCTTCACATAAAACAGGATTTTTATTTATATCATCTTCCCAAATATATAAAATATTAATTCCTGTTTTTAAAAATACAGTTTCTTTCTTTCTTCGATCTTTTTCTATAATATGTATTTGTTTATTCCATTTTGGAGAATCATAGTTTCTGACATCTGTGTGCCAAAATGCGCCCATCACCTCTATAAAATAACTATTGTTTAAAACAGATATATCTAAAGCATATTTATCCACTTCGTATTCTATTTCATATTCTATATTGTTTTTAAGAAGCATATCGCATATCTTTATATGGGGTTTTGTCAAAGTATTTGGCATTGATATTTTTGCACATTTCCTAGAGCAATACTGTGATTTTTTTCCTTTTCCTCTCGGAGGAGTAGAAAACTCTTTGCCACATCTTTTACAAAAAGTATATCTTTCACTTCTCGGTATATCATGTTTGTAAGTAAGTGAATTTTCTCCAACAAATGTAATGGATCTATATTTATCTCTGCATTCTTTAGAACAAGTTTTAGTTTTTTCATGTTTAATGCAAGAAAAATCTTTTCCACACACAACACATTTTCTGTTGTCTCTTCCTTCTTTAGAAGCATAATCAATAGAACATTTATGATCACAGAAAACATGCTTTCCTTTTTTGACATAATTTACGGAAAAAACTTTTCCGCAATTATCACATGTATATTCTCTGTAAATACTTTCTTTTTTCTCTTTTTGCAATCTATCCGAACATTTCTTCGAACAAACCACATGTTTTGAATTCTTTTTATAAAATTCATTCCCACAAATAATACATATATCTTTTTTCAAATTTTCTTCTTTATATCTGAATTCGATCTGACACTTGTGATTGCAAAAAATATGTTTTACACTTTTCTTTTTCAATTTAAAAACTTCTTTTCCACAATTGGCGCAAATAAGTTTAGATTGTGATTTTCTGTAATTTGCCCTACATTTTTCCGAACAATATTTTCTATTTTTATTTACTTCCTTTCCACACCATAAACAATTTTTCATAATCTCTCTTTGGGAAGATATTAATTTTTATTATAACAATTTCTTCGTCCTTGTTACCCTAGCCATAGGGTTTCAAGCATTATAAAACAATTAATTGTTTTATAAATCATTAAAAAGACTTTTCATTTGGGATTTATTTATTATATCCCAACGCCTCCAATTTTTATTATATTAATAATATAATAAATCGCAAAAGGATTCCCCGATACTCTCAGCGGATTTACGAGTGACGGAACTTACGGTGCCAATATATGAGATGAGGTCTTGAATGGGTACGCCCGCCATCTGCGCTATGTTACTCGTTCTTTGCATTGCTTCTGCTAATTCTTTTACAGAAGTAGCGGCGGCATTATCAACCGCCACCATGCTATCAATAACTCTTGTTGTATCTTCTGCACTTAATTTATATCCGTTCATTACACTTGTCAAATACTCAGATGCTTGTGCAGAATCAATGGCCGCCAACTTAGATATTATCATTGAATTTTTGACTAAAATAGCAGATTCTTCTGCCGACTTGCCCTGACGAATAAAAGTAAGTGTTCCTTCACTAATTTGAAGAGTGGTTGCACCCATGTCTCTAGCCATAGAATTATATTGTGTAGCTAATCCAGCCACTTCTTCTTTTGTTTGACCTGTAACAATTTGAATATCAGTTAATGCTTTATTCAAATCTTTAATAAATTGTACGCCTTCGTCTAATTTCTTTAAACTTCCGTATAATGCTTCTGTTGCAACTGCCCAAATTAACATTTTTTTGGCGGCAATGCCAAACATATCATTTAAAGATAAACCATTTTTATTAACATTTTTAATGCCTTCATTAAAATTAGCAACACTGTTCGTTAACTTTTCTGAAGCGTTTTGTAGCTTATATTTAGCGGCAGTAGTTCCGTCATAAGTCTTAATTAAATTCTTTAAATTATCTGCGTTTTGTTGTACTTCACTACTTTCAAATGCTTTTTTATTTCTAATTTGTAATAATTCTAACTTATTATTATACTGGTCAATAAGTCTATTCCTCTTCTCCATATCAGAATTATTAACAGTAATTTTCGCCGTACTTTTCATTCCACTTAGTTGACTCTGTATATTTGCTTTATTCAATACAGCTTCAACTAAAATTGTATATTTTTCACTCATTCATTATCCCTCCTTTCAGAAGAATTTTATTATTCAATTTTTATATTAAACATCCCCTCTAGCTCATCATTACTAGTATCTGGCAAATATCCCTGAGTAGTATCAATACTTTCATGGTGC
>JBAYME010000054.1:0-5414 GCA_041663725.1 Minisyncoccota bacterium
CTTATTTTTTGATCTTCCTTCATTTTCCTTTTAACATTATCTGAATAATCTCTATATGTCATTTTACCTTTATTTATTTTTTCTTTTTGTTCATATGGATCCTTATCTTCAAGTTCATCTAAATGTTCTTCAATATATTTATTAATATCTTTTTTAATTGGTTCTGGTGTTGTATTTCTATTAAATACATATCCTTCATCTAATTTTTTTTGATAAAAAGCAATTATAGATGACCAATGGCAGCTTATTTTTTTTGATATTGATTTGAAAGAACACCCGTTACTAAGCATTCCAATAACTATCCTTACTTTTTCTGGATCTTTTGAGAATTTAAGATATTTACATCTTCTTACATCTTCTATTTTTATACCTCCAGATTTTGGAAGATTTTTTATCTTAACTCCTTTTTTCTTCAATAATGTTTTAAAATAAGAAACAGAACTAACTTTACATTTAAAAACATTAGCAACATAATCATTACTATACCCATAATTAAAAAGTTCAATTGCTTTTTCTTTATTTTGAGTATTAGTAAACCACATGAATCTGTAATTTTCCATAATTAAAAAATGCGAATTATGTCGTCATTCATAACTAACAAATACATCTTTCCTTCAATTAAAATTTCAGCTCCATATTGGAATAAAACTCTATCTCCAACCGATACATCAATTGTTTTTAAAAATCCAGAATCGAAATGTTTCCCTGTACCTATTTCTTTAACTATACCTATTCTATACTCTCCTTGTTGTTTGTCTTTTGATATATACACACCTGCTTCTGTTACACCTGTTTGTTCTTCTGGTTCAATTAAAACTCTATCTAAAAGTAATTTACTCATATTTTAATATTTTTTTGTTATTTCCTTCGACTTTTCTCCTATAATATTGACTGCTTCTTTCAGTGTTAAATTACAATATTCATCTACCCAATCTCCTAAGAAATAGAAATTTCTTGATCCTTTTATTATACCAAACAAAATAGGGTCTTTTTTTCTTTCAACTTCTTTTTTTGTTAATTGTGTATTTTCTTTTTTAGGATCGTAATGTAGAATAACATATTCTGAAAAAACATTTTCTTTATCTAGTTTTTCTTTTAATTCAACTAGGTCCTCTGGTATTGGTCTAATAAAGTTTTTTATCATCGTTATTTCGATGTTTTTTGATGATTTTTTAATTAAAGAATCAACTTGAATTTGTGTTAAATATTCAGTAACACCACATACAACAGCTAGTGTTTCTGCTTTTACAACTTCAATATCGTCTTTTAGTTTTTCAACTAATGCTATTTGACCTAATTTAGTTGCTTGTTCTATTTGTTTAAAATACTTACCTATAATATCATCTATTATTTTTATTTCCTTTTTACTTTTTTTAATTTTTTGGAAAAATTCATCAACTGGAATTTCTCTTATTTTTTTCCAGAATGTTATCCCTAATATTTTTTTCTTTGTAACCTCTCTTATTGCTGTTTGTGTCCATGTGGTTGCTCCAGCTGTTAATGTTCCAATCGTTCCCCAGTTTGGATTTGTAGAATTACCTGAAACTAAATCACTAACAAGGGTTAGGTTATTATTTGTTTTTCTACTTTCTACTTCCTCAAAAATTTTATTTGTTTCCATGTTTAATATTCATATATGTTTATAAAGTGTTCACCGAACAATCTCAACCCTTCTTTTATTTGTTTTCTATGTTCTAATTTTTGTTCTTCATTTTGATTTTTATGAAATGCTATTTTATATCCTTCATCATAATTACAATCATAAAGATAATCTAATGAAAATTCAATCTTTTTTAGTATAGTCAGCCATTCTCCTGGGTCTGTACTAAACTCTTTAGGTAATGCTAATCCATGTTGCTCGTATTCTTCTATAAATGCCTTAAATGGATCATATACCTTATTTAAAATAAAAATATTAAGTTGTTTAATATCTTTATCACTATATCCTCTTACTATTCTTTGAAAAATTTCTTTTATTTTATTCATGACTTATTATTTTAGCTAATGGGTTCCCCTCCCATCCTTTTAATGTAAAATCACCTAAAAATTCAATCCACAATGCATTTTTAAAATCATATTTATAAACTCTATTATCTTCTCCTAATCCATATATATCCCAAATACTCTTAAATATAAATTGTTTTATATTTGTTTTTACTTTTGTTTTTGTTTTATTCATATTATATTAATTATTTAATTATAAAATCGAATCAGTGGAGTTTAACAGATGGTATTTCTACCCACTGCGGTATTGATTATTCCCGCAAGCTCCACCGATTCTCATTTATATTACAAGTATACTCACGTAGATTAACTTGTCAAGTAATTATACTATTGACTTAACTATCTTTTTGTTTCTTATTTTTATGTTGTGTATGCCATTCGTAAGAAAAGATATTCCAAACTGCAGCAATCGCGTGATCTTCATCCATCTCACCACTGGCCCACTGGATGAAATGTCTCCACGCACTTTCCTTAAATCTATTTATTTCTTTTGGTGATTCTGCTTTTCTCCAATTATTGTCGTCATACTTTTCCGCACCCCTTTGGTATAACTCTGCTAACCTTTTAAGTAATTCTGTTGGTATTAAATCATATCTAGGTTTACCATCATTTACATCTCTTTGAAAACCTGAATCAAAATTAACTCTTTTACCAGAATCTTTTGTTATAAATTTATTCATATGTATTTTTTTATGTTGATAACATTTTACACATTTTGCTTCGTCTTTTAAACTAGCGCTTTTATGACAATCACAATAACAAATTCCATTTACTCTATGTAGATAATGTTCACAGATTGGAATTAATTTTATTTTATTCATATTACATCATATCTGGCTTATCTTTTGGTAACTCGGCCATTGAAACTTCCATTGTTAAGAGTGTGCCACCTGCACTTACCGCATTTTCAATTGCACATCTTTCTACTTTTAATGGATCAACAATACCAGCATCAAACATATTTTTTACGTATTCTCCAGCAAGAGCGTCATATCCACCATTGGAATACATTTTTTTTACATTTTTAACAATCTTTCTTCCATCTCCTTGTCCTGCGTTTATTGCAATGTTTTTTAATGGTGCACATAATGACTTAGCTAATATCTTAAAACCAATCTTCTCATCGGCTGTTAACGTGCCCGTAATGCCTCTTAAAACGCTCTCAGACGCACGAATTAGTGAACACCCTCCTCCTATGACGATCCCCTCTTCAATAGCTGCTTTTACAGCATTTACAGCGTCCTCTACCTTAAGTTTTAGGTATCTTGTTTCTGTTTCTGAAGCTGCTCCTACTTTTATAATAGCGACTCCTCCGGATAATTTACCTATTCTTTCCTGTACCTTAAGTTGGTCATGTTTTGATTCTAGACCTTCTAGTTCTTTTTTAGCTGTCGCAATCCTAGATTCAATATCTTCTTTTTTACCATGTCCTCCTATAATAGTTGTTTTATCTTTAGTAGCAACGACCCTATCTGCAGAACCTAAGTCTTCTAATGTTATATTACTTAACGGAATACCTAAATCATTTGAAACGAATTTTGCACCAACAACCGTTGCTATATCTTCTAAATAATCTCTTTTTCTTGTTCCAAAACCTGGTGCCTTTATTCCAATTACAGTTAATCCTCCTCTAATTTTATTAACAACAAATGTTTGTAGTGCTTCTCCAATAATATCTTCTGCTATAATAACAAGTTCTCTTCTTCCAGATTTCATTGTCTCTTCTAGTAATGGTAAAATATCTTCAACTATACCGATTTTCATGTCTGTAACAAGTATTTTTACGTCTTTACATTCAGCTTCTCCTCGATCTTTATCTATTACCATGTATGGTGAAACAAAACCCTTATCAAATTCTAATCCTTGTGATACATGTGATGTAATTCCAACAACTGGAGATTCCTCAACTGTTATTACAGCATCTTCTCCAAGTTTTTCTATTGTATCAGAAATAACTATTCCAATTTCTTCTGACTCAGATGAAATAACTGCTACTCTTTTCATCCAATCTTTACTTGAAATAATTACAGAATTACTCTTAAGTGCTTTTATTGCAATCTTAGAAGCCTTTTCAAGTCCATTTTTAACACCTATTGCATTAACTCTCAATGATTTAAATGAGAATAATCTTTTTATGAACTGCCAAAAATTGCCTTTTATTGCTTTCATTCCTTCCTCTACGATTGATTGCATTAACACGATAGAAGTTGTTGTACCATCCCCAGCTGCTTCATTTGTTTTTTGTGCAACACCTTTTGTAACCATACACCCTATATTTTGCATAGAATCTGGTAATACTATCTCATTTGCAATAGAAACACCATCGTTTGTTATTGTTGGTCCTCCATATCCTCTATCAAAAACAACATTTCTTCCTCTTGGTCCTAATGTTATTTTAACAGCATCTCCAATTGCATCTACACCTATTTTTAATTCATGTTTTGCTTTTTCTCCAAATAATATTTTTTTACTCATTGTTTAATTTAATTTAATATCTAATAATTCTATATGTTCATTTAAGAACTCAATACATTTTTTTGATCTACAATCAATACATCTATGGTCATAATTTTTACAATCTTGACTATAGTCTTTTTTTATATTTTTTATTATCCATCGACAAATAATTTTCTCTATATAATTCATATTATTGATTTAATTTTATTTCTAATAACTCTATAATATTATTTCTTGTTTGGTAATCAAACCCAACAAAAAAATCTTTCCCTATTGTTATTACTGGAACCCCCATCTGTCCACTTAAATCAATCATTTTTTTTCTCTCTTCAAGTGATTTTAAAACATCTATTGTTTTATATTTAATTTTATATTTATCAAAGAAAGCTTTTACTGTTACACATACTACACATGTTGGAGTTGTATAAATTACTACTTTTTTATTTACCATAACTTTATTGCATTATTAATAATTTCTGTGTATTCGACAACACAGTCTTTATGAAATTTTGTACCTTCTGATGTGTGTTTATGGGTATACTCTAAGTGACTCTCTAAACTATCAAGAGCTAACCTTATTATTTTTTCTACATATTTGGCCCTTTTTTCTTCTATGCTTTTCATAAAATTATTTAAATATTTTAATAAAGAACTATGAGGTGGTTTTTCAGAAACAATATGGTTAACTGTAACAGCTTCTAAAACAAAACTGTGTACATAATTTACAATACACTCTCTTAAAGCTTTTATTACTTCACCTTCTGGGCAAGTTTTTGATAAAAGCCTTTGTTCGTCTGAAAATTTTGATGAGTACATTTTTCTAAGCTTTTCAACTTTCTTTATTTGATACTCAAGAGCAGTTTGTTCTTTTTTTAATTCTTTATAAATTTCATTTGAATTCATTTTAATTCTCCTTTCAAATATATAATACATTAATTTTACTTAACTGTCAA
>JBAYME010000055.1:0-5027 GCA_041663725.1 Minisyncoccota bacterium
CTGGCACTGAAACCAGTTCACAAAGGTCCATAATGAGATTTATTAAAAATAATTTAATTTTCCGCCCTAGGCGGATCCGCCTCAGGCGGAAAAATATATGGAAGAAAAAGAAAACGAAGGACGGATATATGAAGTCGGCTATTTATTGGTCCCTTCTATTTCCGAAGAAGAGTTGCCAGTTAATTATGGTAATTTAAAAGAGCTTGTCGTGTCATTGGGTGGTAGTATCATTTCTGATGATATGCCAAAAATGATAGATTTAGCTTACCCAATGTATAAAACATTGCAAAATGTTATAACTAAATTTAACAATGCATATTTTGGTTGGGTGAAGTTTGAAATGGAGCCAGAGAAAGTTTTAGAATTAAAAAAGAAACTTGACCTTGATCTAAGTGTAATTAGATTTTTAACTATTAAAACAGTTAAAGAAAATACCATCGCTGCAAAAAGATTTGTAAATAGAGATGCTATTCGCAGAAAGGTTCCAATGATGAAGAAAGAAGGAGAAGCAGAAGAAGTTGTACCTATAAACAAAGAAGAAGTCGATAAAGAAATCGACGCTATGGTGGCAAATTAGTAAAAAGTAGAAAGTTTGTAAAGTAAAAAATTAATAAATAATTTAGGAATTAAGTTCATAGGGTATATAAAGAAACTTTTAACTTTATAACTTTATAACTTTATAACTACTTAAAATTATGTACTTAAACAAAGCAATAGTTATAGGAAATCTTACTCGCGATCCAGAACTTCGCGCATTACCTTCAGGAATTAAGGTTTGTTCATTCTCATTGGCCACTAATAGAGTTTGGAAAGACAAAAATGGTGCCAAACAAGAATCAACTGATTATCATAATGTAGTTGTTTTTGGCCGACAAGCTGAAACAGTTGCACAATATATGAAAAAAGGTAGCTCTATCTTAGTTGAAGGAAGAATGCAAACTAGAAGTTGGGATGACAAAAATAGTGGAGAAAAAAAATATCGCACAGAGATCGTAGCAGATCGAACTCAATTTGGTCCAAAGAGTGGTGGAGGTGCAGTGGGTGCTTCTACTGGAGCTCCTCAAGTGCAGACTCCAAGTGCACCACAAGAAATGGATTCAATAGAATATCCAGAGGAAGATATAAATCCAGAGGATATTCCATTTTAATTATTAATAGAGCCCTATACTGGGTTTAGGAGATCATTTCCCCTAAACCCAGTATAGGGGAAAAATAAAAACATGAAACAAGATTACTTTTCATCAAATAACATAAAACATATAGACTACAAGGATGTTGAAATTCTAAAGAAATTTTTGAATCCAAATGGTAAGATTATAAATCACAAGAGAACAGGAGTTACTTCTAAAAACCAACGTCAGTTGGCTACAGCAGTAAAACGAGCTCGTTTTCTTGGTTTACTTCCCTTTGTCGCAAAGTAGGCGACCGGGCGATCACGAAGTGGTTTAGCCATTCGTAGCTAAATAGTTTAAATTAAAAAATCCCCGAAAGGGGATTTTTTAATATTTATTATTTTATTTATGCACGCTCCACATAATCTCCAGTTTCTGTGTTTACTCTCACTATATCTCCTTCATTTATAAACATTGGAGCAGTGATTACTGTACCATTTTCAAGTGTTATATTTTTATTACCACCCTTTGAAGTATCACCTCTGACAGCAGGTGGGGCCTCTTTTACTTTGAACTCCATTTTAATAGGAAGCTTTAGTCCAATAGTTTTTTCCTCATCATCTTCGTCTGTCCATACTAGTGCAGAAACATTTTCATTTGGTTTTAAAAACTTACCAGTTAGTGTGTTGATTATAGAAGAATCCAATTTAAATCTATTTGCTTTGTCATCCGGATCACAAAACCAGAATTCTCCTTTGTTTTGATATAAAAATGTAACTTCTCTTTTTTCAATATCCGCTTCATTTGCTGAATCAGAAACATGAAAAGTGGCTGCTATACTTTTACCAGAGATTAAACTTTTTAATTTAACTTGATTTTGAGGTTTACGTTGTTGAGTACGAGCGACATGACTATCTATTACTTCGCAAGGTTCATCATTATAAATAATTACTTTCTTCTCTCTTATCTCATTATAGGCTAATTGTGACATATTTTTATATTAACAGAAAATTTTTTAAAATCAAATGTTGTAAATATAAAACAAAACCCCTCTCCTTATAAAGGAGAGGGGTAGGGTGAGGTTCTTAGATTTCCTCAGTAAACTTTTTCCGAATTTCCTTAAGTATTTGATCAGTAATTTTAGGATTTTCCTTCAAAAATGTACGAGTAGAATCATAACCTACTCCAAGTTTTACTTTTTCTGATGCTTCTTTGGTTGGAGTATAGAAGTATGTATTACCAGTTTTTTCTATAATTTTAAATTTTTCACCAAGAGCAATCATTTCACCTTCTTTGGAAATTCCTTCATTATAAATAATATCAAATTCAGTTTGTTTAAATGGGGCAGCTACTTTGTTTTTTACAACTTTTACGCGAGTACGAGAACCCACGACATCTTCACCTTTTTTAATTTGAGCAATTTTCCTAATATCAAGTCTGATGGAAGTATAAAACTTTAGAGCTTTTCCTCCTGGAGTAGTTTCTGGGTTACCAAACATTACACCGATTTGCATTCTAATTTGATTTATAAAAATAACTACTGTTTTAGATTTTGAAACAATGGCAGTAAGCTTACGTAGAGCTTGAGACATAAGTCTTGCTTGTTTTCCAACATGGTAAGCTCCCATATCTCCCTCTATTTCATCTTTTGGTGTTAATGCCGCTACGGAGTCTATAACAACAACATCAATTTTACCTGAACGAACAAGACTCTCTACTATTTCCAATGCTTGTTCACCTGTGTCTGGTTGAGAAACAAGTAATTCATTTATTTTTACACCTAATTTTTTTGTATATTCTGGATCCATTGCGTGCTCGGCATCAATATAAGCACAGACACCTCCGAGTTTTTGAGCTTCAGCTACTATATGTGAAGCGAGAGTTGTCTTTCCAGAAGATTCTGGTCCAAATATTTCGATAATACGTCCACGTGGAATACCTCCAACCCCTAAGGCCATATCTAATCCAACAGAACCAGTAGGTATAACATTTAAATCAACCTTAGGTGTATCTCCCATTTTTATTATTGCACCTTCTCCAAACTTTGTTTGAATCGCTTTCAGTGTATCCTCAAGGTCTCTGTTGTTCATACTCGCACTATTTCCTTCCTTTTTTGTTTTCTTTTGCATATTTTTTTAGATCAATCTTATAGTTTTACTTTTTCGAGTGGTCTGGCCGGGGTATGGGGCCCCGGGGTTGAAATTTGCCCAAAGGCAGATTTCAAAAGGACTCAACAAAAAGTAAAACTACAAGATTGATCAGTAAATTAACTTATAATTTTTTTCATCGACATTCTCAAATTTATCTTGAGCTTTTATGTTTATTATATTATAACCTGGAAGTAAAACAATTGTTTCATCGAAATTTCCTTCTTCGTCTATTGAAATTTCTCTATCATTTAATTTTAAAAGTGTTGCATTTTCAGCTTTACCAATAATGTTTATTATATTATTGGTAACTTTTGTTCCGTCTACAATATTTACATTTTTAATTTTTACGCCAAAGATTAAATCTTTAGAGCGGAAGAAAGCAAATATAACAATAAAAAGAAATAAAAAAGACACTAAGCTTATTTTTATTATTTTTTTTGCATCTTGATTCATATTACATTCTCTCCCATCTCATTATGATCCATTTTTTCTAATACTTCTCTTGGTTTTGCACCATCACTAGGCCCTATAACACCACGGTCTTCTAACATATCCATCAATCTAGCAGCCCTAGCATAACCCAGTTTTAATTTTCTCTGTAGATAAGAAGTCGATCCTTTTCCAGCTTCAATTATACATTGTCTAGCTTGTTCATATAATTCATCCTCTTCTTCATCTTTTTCATCACTAATTACACTTTCAAAAATACTTTTATCGGCAGATATAGATCCTTGGCTTAAAGCTATTTCTTCAGATAATTCATCCTTATATGCATCAGATAAATATTTAACTACTTTCTTTACTTCACTTTCTGAAATAAATGCTGACTGTAGACGTTCTGGCTGGGCATCACCTGAAGAATAAAGCATATCTCCAGCACCTAAGAGTTTTTCAGCTCCACCAGCATCGAGAATTGTACGTGAGTCTATTTGAGAAGAAACTTTTAACGCAACACGTGCAGGAATGTTGGCTTTAATCAAGCCGGTAATAACGTTTACTTCTGGGCGTTGTGTAGAGAGTATAAGGTGAATACCTACAGCACGTGACATTTGAGCTAGTCTTACTATGGCTGATTCCAGCTCTCTAGGGTAAGTTGTCATTATATCTGCTAATTCATCTATGATGATCACGATATATGGCATTCTGTCAATTCCTCCATCTGTTTTATCATCAGATGTTTGAGGTGAGGATCCTTTTCCCCATATATTTTTATGATAAGATTCTATGTCTCGTACAGATTCTGCTTCTAAAATATCATAACGTCTATCCATTTCTTTTGCTGCCCACTTTAAAGCTAAAATTGTTTTTTTAGCTTCGGTAATTACTGGAGTAAGTAGGTGTGGAATTTTATTATAAAGAGTAAGCTCTACTCTCTTTGGGTCTATTAAAATAAATTTCATGTCTTCTGGTCCATTCCTATAAAGAAGGGAAGTGATCATAGAGTGAATAGTAACTGACTTTCCTGAGCCAGTAGTTCCAGCCACTAGGCAGTGTGGCATTTTTGCTAGATTTCCAAAAATTGCTTTTCCAGAGATTCCACGACCAAGTGCAATAGTAAGTGGCTTTGGAGAATTTTGGAATTTTTCATCTGAGAGGAGTGTTGCAAGTCCTACTATTGATTTACTTCTGTTTGGTATTTCAATACCGACTAATGACTTTCCTGGTATAGGAGCTTCTATTCTTATCGGGTGAGCTGCTAGAGCTAAAGACAGGTCATTTTGTAAGGCAACAATACGTGATAGTTTCATTCCTTGTGCTGGTTTTA
>JBAYME010000056.1:0-4916 GCA_041663725.1 Minisyncoccota bacterium
AAAGAAGCACAAACAGTGCTCGATGAAGTAGGAATCACCCTCAATATGAATTCAATTGCCGGAGATACTAGAAAACCATTAGATCCTTCAGGTATTCGTTTTGGTACTCCAGCTATTACCACGCGAGGATTCAAAGAAAAAGAATGTAAAAGAGTTGCTGAACTTATGCTTTTGACTCTTAAAAACAAAGATAATAAAAAAATAAAAGAAGCTGTGCATAAAGAAATTAAAAAATTAGCAAAAAAGTTTCCAATACCTAAAAAGTTTGTATAAAAATTATGGAAATTAATCCAGAAATAAATAAAGAAAGAGGTGGAAAAAATATTGATATTAAAAATTGCACTTTTAGTATTATTGAAAACCCACCAATTTCAGAAAATAACAAAAAGAGAATTTCTATAATATTAAGTGAAGGACAGGAGATTGTCGGCGCTATTCTTATTAAAGATCCCGATGATCAAGAGCTAGTAAAACAATATATACAATTAAGGGTAATCGATGTTAAGCCAAAGTATCAAGGTGGTAATGCTGCTAATATTCTATACAGAAAAGCAATTGAATATGCAGAATCTTTTTCAAAAAAATTACTTTTTGATAATGAATTAACCGAGGCTTCTTATAAAAGTTTTAAGAAGCTTGATCAACAAGGATATAAAATTATTGAAAATCCAGAAATAAAATTTGATGGCAAGTATTATACAGCAGGAGGTAATTGGGTTTTGAGAGTTGAGCGTATAGAAAATACAACTAAAAATATAAAATAATTTATGGTTGAAGAAAAAAAGAAAAAACCAAATGGTGTTGTCGGAGTAATGGTTTTTAAAGATGGAAAAGTCTTAATTGGGAAAAGAAAAGAAACAGCTTCTCATGGAAAAGGAGAATACTCGTTTCCTGGTGGGCATATGGAATTTGGAGAATCTTTTGAAGAAGCAATAAGAAGAGAAACACTTGAGGAGTCTGGAGTTACAATAAAAAATCTAAAATTTTCATGTGTGGCGAATGTTAATCAATATAATGTTGTTTTAACTGGGTTCATCGCTGGTTGGGATAGTGGTGAAATTAGAACTATCGAAGAAGAAAATATTGGTGATTGGTTTTGGTGCGATTTTAATAATTTACCAGAACCACTTTTTTACCCAACCGCCATATTAATAGATTCTTATAAAACTGGGAAAAATTATTACGACAAAGATTAGTTTGAAAATAAAATAATAAAAGATACTACAAACTCTGCCATGGCAGAGTTTGTAGTATTTGGAAAAAAGATATTATAGGGTTATAATAAAAATACATTTATGGTAAAAAAGCAAAAAAAGGTAGGAAAATTAATTGTTATAGATGGGACTGACGGTAGTGGTAAGGCGACACAAGTGGCACTTTTGACTAAACATTTAAAAAAAGAAGGACACACTGTGAAGGTTGTTGATTTTCCTGAATATTATAAAAATTTTTTTGGTGCTTTTATTGGTCACTGTTTGAGTGAGCAATATTATAATTTTTTAGGGGTACATCCGAAAATTGCTTCGGTGCTTTATGCCGCTGATAGATGGGAGTCAAGTAATGAAATGCGAGAGTGGTTACAGAAAGGGTATATTGTGATTGCCAATCGATATGTTTCAGCAAATCAGATTCATCAAGGTGGAAAAGTAAAGAGTTTAAAAAAAAGAAATGATTTTTTAGCATGGCTTAATAAAATGGAATATGAAGTTTTTAAAATTCCAAAACCAGATTTAACTTTATACTTAAGTTTGCCTATAAAAATTGTCTTAGAACTTTTAAAAGAAAGAGACAGTAAAATGAAAAGAGAATATTTAAAGAAGAAAAAAGATGTGCATGAAGCAGATGTAAATTTTTTAATAAATTCACGCAAAAGTGCCATGAAATTAGAAAAAGAGGTTCCTAATTTTATAAAAATAGAATGTTCAGAAAAAGGTCAGATTTTATCTCGTGAAGTAATTCATCAAATAGTTTATGAAAAAGTTTCCGCAATATGCGGATCCACCCTTGGTGGAAAAAGAATTACTAAAAAGAAATATGAAAATTAAAATTAAAAAATTAAAAGAGAACGTAAAGTTGCCAAAATATCATCATCCTGGGGATGTGGGTATGGATTTGTATGCGATGGAGACAGTTACAATAGAGCCAGGAGGGCATATGAGAATTTGGCATGGTTTTGGTTTGGAATTCCCAGAAGGTTATGCAGCAGTAGTAAAAGACAAAAGTAGTATTTCAAAAGCATTTTTGCATACTATGGGTGGAGTTTTTGACGCAGGATATAGAGGTGAATACAACACGCATCTTGTTAATCTTGGTACAGAGCCATATGCTATAGAAGAAGGAGATAAAGTTTCACAGTTAATAATTTATCCAGTAGTTATTGCTGAGCTGGAAGAAGTAGATGAATTGTCAGATTCAGCTCGAGGTGGTGGAAACTTTGGTTCAACGGGGAAGAAATAGATTAGGATTTTCTGAAAAAAATTTTTGAAACTGCGCCCTCGGAGACAAAAAGGCAGGGGACCCACACGTTTCTTAAAATTCTTTTCAGAAAATCCTAATTAAATATATATGCAAATAAAAAAAAATATAAAAAATTTAATAAATGAAGCTTTAGAAAATTTAGAAATAAGTGGTGATTTTAATTTCGTTGTTGAACATCCAGAAAATTTAGATAATGGAGATTATTCTACAAATGTTGCAATGGTTTGTGCAAAAAAACTTGGAATGAATCCGAAAGAGTTGGCGGAGAAGATTTATAATGAGATCATTAAGATTAACCCCCTCCCAACCCTCCCCCTTACTAAGGGGGAGGGCGAGGGTGGGGGTATTATTCAAGATATCCAAGTTGCTTCACCTGGTTTTATTAATTTTTATTTATCTAAAGATTTTTTTGTTGATAGTGTTAAGGAAATCTTAAAAGAAAAAGAAAATTTTGGAAAAAATAAAATATTAAATGGAAAGAAGGTCATGGTTGAGTATACTCAACCAAATCCTTTTAAGCCTTTTCATATTGGTCATTTGATGAGTAATTCAATTGGTGAATCTGTTTCGAGAATATTTGAATTTTCTGGGGCAAGTGTTATTCATGTAAATTATCAGGGTGATATTGGTTTACATGTAGCTAAAGCAATATATGTTCTTATAAAAGATCCTCTTTTATTTAGCAAGAGTAAGGGGCAGTCTTCATCTCAATTAGCAAAATACATCGGCGAATGTTATTCAAAAGGCAGTAATTTATATGATACAGATGAAAATATAAAAAAAGAAATAGATATAATTAATAAAAAAATATATGAAAAAAGTGATTCAAAAATAAATGAAATTTATACTTGGGGCAGAAAGATAACCTTAGAAGCTTTTGAAGAAATATATAAACTTTTAGGTACTAAGTTTGATAAATATTATTTTGAAAGTGATATGTTAAAAATTGGTAAAAATTTGGTTTTGAAAAATACACCAAAGATTTTTGAGGAATCGAATGGAGCTATTATCTTTAAAGCAGAAAAATATGATTCCAAATTACATACTCGAGTATTTATAAATTCTCAAGGATTGCCTACTTATGAAACCAAAGAGCTTGGGTTAACTTTATCTAAATTTAAAAAAGGTTTTTTTGAAAAGAAATTAGATTTATCAGTAGTGACGACAGCTGTCGAACAAGCTCAGTATATGAAGGTTGTTCAGAAAGCTATTTCTTTAATATATCCAGATCTTGAAAATAGAATGAAACATATTACTCATGGTATGATGCGTCTTGCTTCTGGTAAGATGTCTTCCAGAAAAGGTAATGTGATTACAGGTGAGGAATTACTTCATGATTCAATGGATGTAGTTTTTGAAAAAGTGAAAGATAGAGAATTCAATGATGAAGAAAAAAAGAGAATTTCAGAAATTGTCGGAGTAGCGGCTTTAAAATATTCAATATTAAAGTCATCTCTCAATAGTGATATTATTTATGATTTTGAAAAATCGATTTCTTTTGAAGGAGATTCTGGTCCATATTTACAATATTCTGCTGTGCGAGCAAATTCGATTTTAATTAAAGCAAAAGAAATACAATTACCAATTATAAATTACGAATTATCAATTAATAAAGAAATTATTAATTTAGAAAAACTTTTGTATCAATTCCCTGAAGTAGTAGAAAGATCATATTCTGAATTTGCACCCCACTATATTGCAACCTACTTAACAGAGCTCACTAGTGCTTTTAATAATTTTTATGGTAATAATAAAATTTTACCTGCCCGCAATACTGATGGCATAGCTACTGCAGGCGGGGATACAGAAAATAAAAATATGAATTACCAATTAGATTTAGTAAAAGCATTTTATCAAACAATGAAAAATGGTCTTTGGCTTTTGGGTATAGAAGTCCCAGAGAGAATGTAAATCTTGCAATTTTGATGTTTTGCAGTTATTCTATAAATATACGTTGATGGGGTAATCACCTCGGAGTATTGGGAAGAAATGTTTAAATAACAGAGTAGAACCCTATAAATGAGAGACCTAAAACATTTATTTTAAATGTTCAGGTAAAACAAGGTGGTACCACGTGTTTTATTAGAAACTCGTCCTTGTATAGCAATTTATATAATTGTTGTACGTGGACGAGTTTTTCTTTTATAAATTTTAATAATTAAAAATATGGATAAAAAAAGTGAAATAGCATTAAGAGAAGAAAAAGTTTTAGAATTTTGGAAAGAAAATAAAATTTTTGAAAAAAGTTTAGAAAAGGAAGCACCAAATGGAGATTATGTTTTTTATGAAGGACCACCTACTGCCAATGGAAAACCAGGTATTCACCACCTAGAAGCTCGGGCATTTAAAGATGTTATCCCTCGCTATAAGACAATGCAGGGTTTTCATGTGCGTCGAAAAGGAGGTTGGGATACACACGATCTTCCTGTGGAACTTCA
>JBAYME010000057.1:0-4680 GCA_041663725.1 Minisyncoccota bacterium
ACACAAAGAGTACTTCCTGGAGGTATAAAGTTGGACTTATTCTTTGCTGATGAAAATAATTGGGGTTACATATATGCAGTGCGTACAGGTTCGGCAGAATATAGTCATCAAGTTTTAGCAAAGTCGTGGGTTAGAGCTGGGTATAAAGGAACAGATGGTTATCTAGTCAGAAACGGTAGTAGATGTGTAGCTAGAGAGGAAGAAGATTTCTTTAGGATGATTGGTGTCGCTTATATTCCACCAGAAGATAGAAATTTATAAAATTAAAAAATTCTTATGGAAAAAATAAATAAAAACTATGTTAATGGATTAGTAGAAGAAACAGAGGGCGAAACTCTTTCAATATTTTGTTGTGATTCAGTTGGTGTGAAAGCGAGAATGACTTTTGATTCTTGCTTAGTTGAAGATGTTCAAATTACATATTGGCAGGATGATGATGAGGACATTGAGGAACGAATAGAAAGTGTCTTTGCGATGCTCTTTGAGGAAGTAATTAAAACTAGGAGTTTGAGATGAGATGAGGTAATAAATTAAATTATTAATAATATGAATATAATAAAATGGAAAATCAAATAAAAAAAGAAATTAAGTTTATAGCTCTATATGCAAGAGTATCAACATCTAACCAAGAAGACCAGAAAACAATTGATGCACAACTATCTGAAGATAGAGAATTTGCTAAAAAGAGTGGCTATATAATAGTAAAAGAGTATTTAGATGAAGGGTGGAGTGGAGACATTATTGCTAGACCAAGTCTTGATCAGTTACGTCACGATGCGAGAAATAGAACTTTCGATGCTGTTCTTGCTTATGATCCAGACAGATTAGGTAGAAAGCTTGTGTATCAAGAAATTGTTATTGATGAATTAAAGAAAATAGGAATTGAAATTCTCTTCGTGACAATGCCTCCAGTAAATAATGCCAGTGATAAACTTCTATTTGGGGTAAGAGGTCTATTTGCCGAATATGAGAAAGCAAAGATTGCTGAACGTTTTAGAATTGGTAAAGTTAATCGTGTAAAAAATAAGCAAGTTCTTACAACCGAAGCCCCTTATGGTTATACATATATTCTTAATAAAGGGAAAAGAGGGAATACTGATTATGTTTCTGGTCACTATGAAATAAATGAAAGAGAGGCTGAAATTATAAAAAATATATTTCATTGGGTTGCAGATGATGGTTTAACACTTCGTGCAGTTGTTAGAAAATTACAAGAGCTTGGAATAAAACCTCGAAAAAGTAAAAGAGGAGTTTGGAATACAAGTACTTTAAGTACTCTTTTAAGGCATGAGGCATATATTGGTACAACTTATTGGGGTGCATCTTACGCTACTGTGCCAATAAATCCAACTAAAAATGAAAAATATAAGAAAGTAGAAAAATCTAGCAGACGAATGAAGTCAAAAGATCAATGGTATGCAATACCTATTCCTGCTCTTATAGAAAAAGATTTATTTGAACGTGCTGGATTGAGGTTAAAAAAGAATTTCGCAACTCTTGGAAGAAATACTAAGAATCATTATTTATTAGCTAGTAAAATTTGGTGTATGTGTGGACAACGCAGAGCAGGAGAAGGTCCACAGAAAGGTAAGCACTTGTATTATAGATGTACCGATAGAGTTCATAGTTTTCCATTACCTCCTAGTTGTGTAGAAGGTGGAATCAATGCGAAAATTACCGACAAGGTGGTCTGGGATAGACTTAAAATGATAATGAGTTCTCCTGAATTGCTTACTGAGCAAATTAAAAAATGGAAAGAAAAAAATAATGCTAACACTAGTATTAATTCAACCATTAATATAGAAAGTACTCAGAATGAGATAATTAAAATACAAGGGCAGGAAAGTCGTTTTGCTGTTGCGTATTCAAAAGAGGTTATTTCGCTTAAGCAATTTGAAGAATTTGTAGCTCCACTAAGAGATAAGATTCATGATTTTGAAATTCAAATAGCTCAAGCAAACTTGGAAAAAACGCCAAAAAATGAGATACTATTTCCTAGTAGTGATGAAATTGAAGTATTTGCTAAGGAAGCTACTGAATGCTTAAAAAACTTAAGTTTTCAGTTAAAACAGGCTTTCATTAGAACAGTAGTCAATCAGGCAACTGCTAGTCGAAAATCTTTACAAGTTTATGGTCTTATTAATATAAACGAAATCTATGTCAAGTTCTTCTCTGAGTATCGGAATTGTAGGTCTGCCAAATGTCGGGAAATCGACCCTTTTTAACGCACTTACTAAAAAGAGTGTGCCGGCTGAAAATTATCCCTTTTGTACCATTGATCCATCAGTGGGTATTGTGCCAGTGCCTGATGAAAGGGTAACAAAGCTTACAGAATTTTCTAAATCTAAAAAAACTATTCCAGCAGTTATTGAATTCGTAGATATTGCAGGACTAGTGGCAGGAGCTTCAAAAGGTGAAGGATTGGGAAATAAATTTTTATCAAATATCCGTGAGGTTGATGCAATTGCTCACGTAGTCCGTACTTTTCAGGATAATTCTATTATTCACGTGGCTGATAAAGTTGACCCATTGCAAGATATTGGAGTAATAAATTTAGAATTAATTTTGTCAGATATGGAAGTAGTTTCTAAAAGAATTACTAATTTAAATAGGGAAGTAAAGAAAGGAGAAAAAGAAGCAATTGCAGAAGAAAATATTTTAAAAAAAATTGAAAAAGTTTTAGAAGAAGGTAAAATGGCAACTGAAGTAAATTTAACTGAAGATGAAAAATTTAAAATAAAATCCTTAAATTTGCTTACATTAAAACCAATGTTGTATGTTTTGAATACTTCAATGGTAGAAGACCCCCTCGCCTTCGGCACTCTCCCTTGGCAGGGTGAGATTGATGGAAAAGTCCCAGAATTTTTATCAAAAATTCCAGGACTTTATCTAGCAGTCGATCCAGTCTTTGAAAAAGGTTTTGATGATTTAATTAAAAAAAGTTATGAGCTTCTTGGACTCGAGACTTTTTTAACTACGGGTGAAGATGAGACTCGGGCCTGGACCATAAAAATCGGTTCAACGGCGCCTGTGGCAGGTATGGCTATTCATACAGATTTTAAAGATAAATTTATTCGAGCTGACGTGATAAATTGGCAGGATTTATTGAATGCTGGTTCTTATGCGAATGCCAGAGCTAAAGGACTTGTCCGTACTGAAGGAAAAGAATATATAGTTAAAGATGGAGATACAATTGAATTCAAAATCTAATTTATATGTTTAATTTAAATGAAAAAAATGCAATAGATATTTTAAAGAATGGAGGAATTGGAGTAATACCAACAGATACTGTGTATGGTTTGGTTGGGAGTGCTTTGTCAAAGGAAATAGTAGAGAGGATTTATAAAGTTAAAGGGCGAGATGTAAAAAAGCCTTTTGTTGTTCTAATTTCTTCTTTAAATGATTTAAAGAAATTTGGCATAAGTGTTCAAAGTTCTTTGAACAAATATTGGCCTGGAAAAATTTCAATTGTTTTACCTTGTAAAAATAAAAAATTTATATATTTACATCGTGGTATGAAGTCTATTGCTTTTAGACTTCCATCAAAAAAATCTTTAGTAGAGATTTTAAAAAAAACTGGTCCATTGGTTAGTACTTCAGCAAATTTATCATATTTAAAATCGGCAGAAAATATAAATGAAGCTAAGAAATATTTTAAAAATGATGTAGATTTTTATTTACCAGGTGGAACATTAAAAGGTAAGCCTTCAGTTTTAATTAAATTTGATAAAAATGGGGAAGTTGAGGTACTTCGTGGTAAACTATAAATACTTGTCCCGTATGAAAATCAACGGGATTAAATAAAGGTCAAATTACAATTTTTAAATTTTTGTACGGGATGAAAGAAATTAAAATTTTATGTTCTAAGGATTGGCAAGATTATGAACTTCTAGACACAGGAGAAGGTGAGAAATTGGAAAGAGTTGGTAAATATACTTTTGTGCGTCCATATGAGGATGCTTTTTGGCATAAAACTTTATCTAAAAAAGACTGGAGCGAAGTCGATGGAAAATTTTGGAGTTCACAAAAAGGAGCCAAAGCTGGTTGGGTTTTAAATTTTAAGAACGGTTCTTGGGGAAACTCTCTTAAGAACCGTTCTTTAAAATGGGAGATCTCTTATAAGGGTATTAAATTTTTTGTTTTGCCGACCCCATTTAGACATTTTGGCTTTTTTCCTGAGCAAGCTAGTCATTGGGATTTTATAGAGGGAAAAATTAAAAGTGAGCTTTTGGAGAAAGGTTTTCTAGAAACGTGTGGGTCCCCTGGACTTATGACTCCGAGGGCGCAGTTTCAGGAAAACCTTTCTGCAAAAGCGAATAGGAAAATAAAATTTTTAAATTTGTTTGGCTATACTGGCGTGGCTAGTTTATTTGCTTTACGAGCAGGAGCTGAAGTTACTCATGTGGATGCTTCAAAACAAAGTCTAGCTTGGGCGAAGGAGAATCAAATACTCTCTGGTTTAGAAGACAAGCCTATGCGAATTATTTGTGATGATGTGATGAAATTCATCGAACGGGAAATTAAAAGAGGCAATAAGTATGATGCTATCATAATGGACCCTCCAAAGTTTGGTAGAGGACCGAATGGTGAGATCTGGAAAATAGAAGAAAAATTACCAAATCTTTTGGAAAATATAAAAAAAATTTTAAGTGATAAGCCTCTTTTTGTAATTTTAACTTC
>JBAYME010000058.1:0-4532 GCA_041663725.1 Minisyncoccota bacterium
CAGTTTTAGTAAAGCCAACACATTCTCCGTAAATATTCCAGTTCTTAGGAATTTTATCTTTTAATTCTTCTTTAATTTCAGTATACAAATCTCCATCATAGAAATCATTAACGTTTTGTGTCTCATATTGGTTCTTAATTACCTTTCTACTTCCATAAATAATATCGTATTCTGTTTTATTTATATCAACTAATTTTCCAATAAGTTTAGTAAATATATTTAATTTCTTTTTAACAATTACATTATGAACGTGAAACGAGGTTCCGTGAAGCTTATTTGTGATACTAATAAAATCCTCTGGTTTAATCTTATGAATTTCTTTCCTTAAGTTAGTAGTGTCGACGTGCAGAAAAACTTGGTTATCAACTAGTCTGGATATTCTTGGTTTCTTACCCAACTTATTTTCTGTATTCATTCCCTTGATTGGAAGTTCATATTTCTTAACCATTAAAATATCTCTAATAGTATCAAATTCTTCATTAACCTTATCTATTAAAAATTCTCCAGTAAAATCTTCAACAATACTAATAGGAACGATGTAACCCATTGACTTCTCACCCCTTAATTTTACAGCGCGAACTCTACCGTTCTTGTCAAAGTAACCTTTAATAGTTGTATCTTCATTTAATAACTGACTAGCAAATTGATTAGTATGCTTTAAGAACTCAAAATTGATTTGACTTTCAACTGGAAAATATACAACTAAATCACCAACCTTTGTATCCATTCCTGTTATAACATCATTAAAATCAATAACAGTAACTTGAAGTCTATCAGCGTTTTCGTGTTTTCTTAAATTTTCTATTTTAACCACCTTAGCAAGGTAATTAACATTTGCTTGTTTACTAATCGATAACATATTTTTATTTTTTATATTTATTTAATTTCCAATTTATTTCTCTTACATTATTATTTATAGATTCTCTAAGTGACTGAGAGGCTAAACACTTTGGCAATTTTCCTCTCAAATCAAGTAATGTTTCCATTATCAACTCTAAATCTTTTGGTGTAATAAAACAGTTAAAAACTTCTCTACCTTTTTTATCAAGTTCTAATCCTTTTATTAACATATTTTTTTATAATTCTTCAATCAAGACCATTTCGTCCGACCACGCGCCACAGATCTGCCAGAAATGACCGAAGGGGGATTGAACCAATAAAATGGGGTCACGTCTCTTTTCCGTTTCTTTAAAATCTTCCTTATCAGCAATAATATAATATACAGCTTGTTTGCCACACAAATCCATAGTCTGTTTATTATACTCTTTCATAATATTGACAGCCTCTGACGGCATATCTGCTAAAAATTGAGCTACTTGACCAATATCTAAATAATTATGTTCTTTTACTAATTCATTAATTTTAGCAGTAGTTGTATATGGATATTGCTCGAAGAATGTTTTAAAATTCGCATATTTTTTTCTGTTTTCCATTCTTGTCAGAACACTGGCAATTTGATCAGTACCTCTTTGCATATCATATTCCTCAGATTTTAGTAAGCTTAATTTATCTTTAAAATCTTCCACTTGCTTATTAACATAATCTTCGTCAACATTGATTGTAAAAGATTTGTTGTTTAATAATTGAAGTGAATAAACATCTTTAGGCGTTAATTTTTTTACCGTTTTTTGTTCAGTCTCTTTATTTTTTTTAGGTTTAGTCGTCTTTACGGATGAATCCAAAACAGTATAACTATTAGTTTCTGCAACTGAATCATTTATCCACTCCACCCCCATCCCCCTATTAGAAATATTTCTATAGAAATCAGGTAGATATTTTGAGTCTCTGATTACATTATGTGCCGATGGCATTATCATGTCGTTAACTTTATTAAATTCGAACAATTCTTTTCCAAATAATTTGATTTTCATAATTTTATTTTTTAATTATATTTTTTTTAAAAGTCTATTAGCATTAAGGCGTCGGGGTGAATATCACATTGATCGCGACACTCTAATTTATTATAGTTAAATGGTTCTGTTATAATATGATATCCGTTTTTAGTTTGATAATACATTTGTATTTTTGTCAATTTTTCTATCTGATTATAAATTGTATGAAAACTTCTGTCATCACAACCATCTAAATCAAATAAAAAACTACTTTCAGCACGACTAGATTTTTTCATTAAACAACTAACAAACTGGTTTCTGATATCTAAATAAAAATTTTTAATCACACTTTTCTCTTTACTATATTCATTATCTAATTGTTCTTGTTTAAATTTATGGATAGCTTTATCTAAATTACGACTATTAACTGAAGCATAAATTCTTAACGGTCGTGCATCATGTTCTGTTAATTGTTGAAGATTGTCTATGGCATTAAAAAATTCTTCAGAATTAGTAGTAATAACCTTTTTAAAATCAGAATGTTGAGTCCTGTGATTAGTACCACCTTCTTTTTTTCTGTAAGACAACATCACAATTCTGATTCCATCTGATTTGTCTTTAAAAATTTTTTTTATTTCTTCTAATGATCTTGAATACATATTTATTTTTCATTTACTTCGTTCATTATTTCTCTGATAACCTTGTCTCTTTTATCAAACACGCTTTCTTTATTACCCGGTCTAAAAACTCCTTGTAATAAAATATCTAAAAATCTGTATTGTTCATCACCGTCTAAATGTTTTAATATAAATTCCATATAAGTATTATAATGTTATTTTTCTGGTTACCTCCAATCCTCTTTCTTCATCTATAATCAAAAACGCCTGCTTTGGTTTTTCATAATCAGCTTTAATTTTAATAGCATAAGAATTAAAACCAATTAATGATCCGTTAGATATAAAATTCCCCCCATCTTTTAATTGATGAAAATGACCAAAGAAATCCCAATCAGCTTGTTTAGATTTATTCCATTGAGAGATGGCTTTAAAAGCCGGAACAAAAATACCTCCAATACCTCCTCCATATTTTATTGCATGTCCATGATGCAGTCTACAAGTATAATTATACACTTTTACATAAGTTAAATAAGAATCGCTTATAATAAACTTTACTCTCGGTTCATTTGAAAAATATTTTTCTAATTGACGATACATTAATATTTCTAAAGAGTTTCCAAATTCGGTTGATACTCTTTGCTTCTCTGTAATACGAGAATGATTTCCGGCACTACAAGGGATAACTAAATTAACATCTGTTTCTTTTAATAAAAATTTTATTCCTGAAGCAATTAAATTTTGAACCTCCCAAATAGCCTGTGTCGGTTGAATGTGGTTAGATTCTTTTAAGTCATCATGAATAGATCCGGAAATAAAATCTCCCAATAATGCCAACATCAAATTTTCAATATTATATTCTTTTTTGTGAACATTAATTAATTTTGCTATTACTGTAAAAAATTTTTCAATTCTTTCTTTGGCAATATTGGTATCATACTTATTCAAACCATTAACTTGAGAGGATATAACATTTTCTTCATAATGCCAATCAGATGCCAACGCAACGGCCGTCGCTGACGATTTCCCCCCCCCTTGATTAGACTTAATGGCATAGGTTTCTACACCGCCCACTTGCAAAAAGGAATCTCTTTCTTTTTTTATTTTAACATATTCTTTTGTTAAAATTTTTAAACTTGATATTTTTTCTTTATTTTCTTCTTTAGAAATTAATTTGTTTAATGTTTCCTGAGCCCCCTCTTGAGTATTTTCTTTTAATGTTATAATAGATTTTAACCCCAATCTTTTTCTTTTTCTAGCAATAGAATCACCCGTTCTATTTAATTTTTTACCGACCTCATCATTTGATTGTAATAAATTGTTTTTTAAATATTCCTCGTCTTCTTTTGCCCATTTCATGTTAGTATAAATTAATATTTTTAATTTTAATTAAACTTCAATATCAGTATAGCATATTTTTTATGCTTTGTCAAGATACGACAAAAGATAATGTTTATGGGGTATTTAAAATATTTGCTCAAACTTCATTTTTATGATATAATATAAATAATTAAATAAATAAATGTAAAAAATATGAATGATACAACAGTATTCTCAACAAGAGATTTACCGCTGGCCGCTACTTTAGTAACTTTGAAGTTTTTTATGATAGGCATAGATCTTCAATTAGAGGGACAGAAGAATCAGCCCGTAGGTTATTTCAAGTTTGAAGACAGTCAATTATTACAGGACGCAAAACAGAAATATAATCAAGGATTAATTTCTGTTGAACCAAAGGTTTTTTTAGCTAATTTAAGAGGATTGAAAAGTGATGTAGTAAATCAAATAAATCAAATAGATTAAAAGCTTGACTAAACTATTTTTTTGTGCTATAGTGTAAATACTATAAAATTAATATGTAAAATATATGTCCCAAAAAACATTTCACAATTTAAATAAAGAACGTAATCTTTATTCCTCACCTGTAAAATCAGGTGGTAGTTTTGTGAAATGAACTATTGGGACGGAATGAGGATTACGTTTTTTATTTAAGTAAAAATAAATGAAATAAATATATGAGTGAATACAAACAAATAAAATCAAGAATGTGGCAAGACAACTGGTTTCTTTCATTAACTCCTAACGA
>JBAYME010000059.1:0-4443 GCA_041663725.1 Minisyncoccota bacterium
GGTAGTTCTTTTTATTACTGTACAGAAGAACACCAGTGGCCGGTTTTATATGGTAATGGATCGCTCGTAAAGACTCTCACATCTGAATTAGAGACTGGAGATAAAATTCCAATTAATTTATCTGAAAAAACATATGGAAATCTTGGAAGTTATTCAGATGGATTTTTGGTAGGATGGATATACGGAGACGGATGGATTACAACTAGATCAGACAACGGGAAGAAGCAAGTTGGCATAATCGTGTCAAAAAAAGACGCAGAAAATGGTATAAAGGATAAGTTAAACGAAAAATTAGTTGAAATTGGGATAAAAACATCTTGGCCGGAAAGAAAAAATAGAAATTCTATTTGGTATGAAATTAATACCAGCAATTTAAATTTGATTGAATTTTTGGAAAATTTCGGATCAAAAAATAAAAGAGATGGATTGCCCGCGAAAATATGGAACGAATGTTCAAAAGAATTTGTTATAGGATTTTTAGATGGAATTATTTCATCTGATGGCTATGTTGAAAAAAATAGAATTATTATTACAACTGCACACCATACTCTGGCGGAAGAATTACAAGAATTTTTGGGATTTTTAGGAATAGCTTCAAATTGTAATAAGAGAGTTTCTTACGGAAATTTCGATTCAGATAAAAATTATGAAGCTTATGACATTTGTTTTTCTCCAAGATTTGCAAATGATTGGCATTTATCCAATAATTACAAAAACGAGTCTTTGCGCCAATTAAATAAAAAACGGGATTATTATTTTAGAACTATCGAATCAGTAGAACAAACAAACATATTTGAGGATGTTTGGGATATAAGGGTTTATGACGAAACACATTGTTTTGCATTAGCAAATGTAATAACCGGCAATTGTTCTGAACAACCACTTCCAATCAATGCTGCCTGCAATATAGGATCATTTGATTTATCAAAATTTATAAAAAAGAATAAAGAATTTGATTATGAAAAGTTTGAAATTGCCGTAAGACTAAGTGTTAACTTTTTAGATGCCGTGATAGATGTTTCTGATTACCCAACAAAAGAAATTGAAGAATGGTCGTATCATAATAGACCCTTGGGCAACGGAATAATGGGGATTGCGGATTATTTTCTAATAAAAGAAATTGCATACGGATCAAATCAATCTCTAAAAGAATTGGATGATATTTTATCTTTTATGCTAAAAATTGCCGAAGATGAGTCTATTATTCTTGGGAAAAAATTAGGTGTACCGGAAGAATGTAAAAAACTTCCAATTCCTAGAAGAAATATTACCTTAGAGACCATCGCCCCAACTGGCAGTGTTAGTATGTTTGCTGGATGTTCAAGCGGAGTAGAGCCGGTTTTTTCAGAGATAACAATTAGGAATGATAAAACAGGAACATATACATTCGAAAATGATTTAGCAGATAAACCTTATTTTAGATGTGCTGTAAGTGCAAATGGCGCTCAAGAAGTTACATGGGAAGAACACGTTAAAATGTTGGCAACCGCACAAAAACATATAGATTCGGGAGTCAGCAAAACAATCAATTTTCCCACTTTAACGCGAAGGGAAACAATTGCAAAAGCAGTATTTATGGCATGGGAGCTTGGTTGCAAGGGTATAGCAACGTATCGTAATGGATCACGTAAAACCGAAGTTCTTTCACCCAAAAATATCAAAAAAGATAAATGTCCAGTATGCGGAAATGAACTTATTGAAATCAATGGCAAAATGAAATGCCCATCGTGCAAGCCAAAAGAAGAATCTTCAAGTTATTATGATTAGGAGAATATGAATATTCAAAAATATCAGCAAGAAATTGAAAGAACTTGTCCCAAATTAGGTAGTGAATTGGGAGACCAAATACATATGGCAATTGGCATTTCAACTGAAGCTGGAGAGTTATTAGATGTATATAAAAAAAGATATGCGTATAATAAGCCATTAGATGTTATAAATATTGGTGAAGAAATAGGTGATATTTTATGGTATACTATAAATCTCTGTAGGATGCTTAATTTGAATCCTGAAGAGATTATGGATAAAAACATCAAAAAATTACGACAAAGATATCCAGAAAAATTTACAGAAGAGAATGCTATCAATAGAAGCTTAGATAAAGAAAGAAAAATATTAGAATCATAAAACGGCAAAAATATACCCCTCAATATAAGAGGGGTATATTTTATTTACTCTAAAATAATTTCGTAATAACCTTCAATTTCTTTATCATATCCAAATTGAATTTTTATAGGATGTTCAGCAACTCCATTTGCCGCTGCCTCAAATGATCCCTGAGAAAAAATTAAACAAGACGGGAAACAATATTTTAATACATATTTTTTATTTCCATCTCTGTTATATAAATCGCCTTCCAATATAACCTTACAATCTTTAGCGTAATTAGAAGCCTGTCCCACCATTTTAAAATCAGTTGGTTTTGTCAAGTTCTTATAATCAGTTGATTTTGTTTCATTATAATCATTAATAAATTTAATAAGTGATAAATTAAATGCTGCATCATTTGCCGTAATCAAACAATTTTCAAAGTCAATTTTACAATTAGTTAAACATTTTATAGACACTGACAAATTATCATCTTTATCAAATATCAACATATCAAATACGCTTACAAGAAATATATTGTCTTCCAATAAACTAAGCCCTTTTATTTTTTTTTCTGTATCTATTCTTGCTTGAAGGACATTTCCTTTTCCGCCTCTTATTTCAAGATATTCTTCTTTACCGTCTTTCACAATTTTCTCCTTATTAAAAAAAATAAGTACACCCAGGATTGGGTGTACTATAATAAAACTATGATTTTATCAGTTACCTTCTACTATGAAGGCGATCAAATCTGTCGACCATTCTCCATTGGTGAATGTAACTCGACCTTGATATTGCCATAATCCAGAGGCACTAATGTCTCCATCTACGGTAACATATTTCATTTTTCCGTCTGTACCATTTGTAACAAACACAGCTTCTTTTTCAACATGTGTTCCATCTGGTTTTGTAAAAATAATATCTATAGGGGAAGCACTTGATATATTCAATATGCTATTTGTACTATCATAAATAGTCATGCTGAAGGGAGTTCCCCAATCATTTACATGAGGTGATCTCATAATCCTCCTTATTTAATTTTTAATTTTTGCTTTAGATGAAACGCCATCTTTATTTATAGAAATCGTATTATTAACATAATTTGTAATTCTCGCCCTATTATAATTGACATTGTTGCATATATAAACTTCCGAATCCTCACCGCTAGTATCACTAATGCTGGCAGAAGGACTAGCAGATTCGCTTGCGCTTGGACTTGCAGACTCACTAGCACTAACACTAGGACTTGCACTTTCAGAAGCAGAGATACTTGGACTTGCAGATATGCTAGTGCTTTCAGAAGTGCTTTCACTACTAGATATAGATGGACTAGCAGAGACAGAAGCCGAAATAGAAGGGCTTGCGCTTATACTCGTAGATATTGAAGGACTAGAGGATTTTGAAGCAGATTCACTTGCAGAAACTGACGCACTAATACTTGGAGAAGCAGATATAGATTCTGATTCTGACGCAGAAATACTTGCACTAATTGAAGGCGATGCGCTTTTGCTTGAACTTATACTAGCCGAAATACTAGGGCTGGCAGAAATAGATGCTGAAATACTAGGCGAAGCTGATTCACTAGAACTTATAGAAGGCGAAGCAGATTCGGACGCACTTTCAGATGCGCTTATGCTGGCAGACTCAGAAGCACTTTCGGAGGCACTAACAGAGCTACTTATCGAAGGGCTTGCAGATTCTGACGAAGATATAGATGCACTTTCAGATGCACTTATACTAGCAGAAATTGAGGCACTTATTGAGGATGAAATAGATGGTGAAGCAGACTCGCTTGCGCTCTCACTTGCAGATTCAGAAGCACTAATACTCGCAGAAATACTTGGGCTAGAACTAACCGATGCCGATTCTGATGCACTTATGGATGCGGAGATACTTGGCGAAGAAGATATGGATGCAGATTCACTTGCCGATTTTGATGCACTTATAGAGGGTGATGCAGAAATAGAAGAACTTACGGAAGCACTTTTTGAAGCAGAGACGCTTTCGCTTTCAGAAGCACTGGTACTAGAACTAATTGATGGACTTGAACTTACACTTGGGCTTTCTGATGCCGATTCGCTGGCAGATATACTTGTGCTTATACTAGCTGAAATAGAAGGGCTGGCCGATATACTGGCGCTTTCCGAGGCGCTTACAGATGCAGAAATACTAGGACTTGAACTTATTGAAGAACTTACAGAACTTGAAATCGAAGAGCCTATACTAGGGGACGATGATGGACTACTAGATATTGAGATACTTGCACTTTCGGAAGCAGAAATACTTGCAGAGACAGAAGCACTCTCACTTGCAGATACGCTGGAAGAGATACTTGGACTGGCAGAGATACTTGCA
>JBAYME010000060.1:0-4285 GCA_041663725.1 Minisyncoccota bacterium
TAAAAAACACATATGCCAAAAAAAGAATTATTAGAGGAGTTTGATAAAATATTTGGAACTTGCAAAGATGGAAAACATTTTAGTTATTGGGTAAATAGTAATATTCCGAATAAACCGTTTGAAGTTTCAGGAGTAGGAAAACATAAATGCATTGATAACAAAGAAATTAAAGATTTCCTCTCCAAAGCCATAGACCAAACCAGAGAAGAAACGATTAGGGAGGAAAAAGAAAAATTAGATGAATTATTATCTGCTCTTGAAGATATGTATGAGCAATATTGTAAAGAAAAATCAGATGAATTATTATCTGCTCTTGAAGATATGTATGAGCAATATTGTTTTGACGGACACGCATTTACGTCAGCAGGAGAACACGCTTCATCAGTAATTGAAAGATATGGAACACTCAAACTTGGAAATGCTGGAGAAATATTAAAATCATTAAGAGATAAATAATATGCCCTCAACCTACGAACAATTAAAATCAATAATAGTTAAAGCTGTGCCTGAAATAATGGGAATAAAAGAATGTCCTGCTTGTTGGGAATATCCTTGTGAATGTAGTTATAAATTTATTCCGACAGAACGTCCAATCACGCTTGAAGATGTTTTTATAGTTCTAGGAGAAGGTTATGCACACGAATTGACACAGTTAAAAGAAGGATTTATTAATTGGAAATTTGATAGTGAAGAGCCAGGATTTTCTTGGCAATTAGGAAAACCCCTAGAGTCCCAATCAGAAGAAACGCAAGAGGCTTTATTAAATATTTTGAAATAACTAACCCCCGCCCCAAAAGGCAATAAAGTGAAATTGTATGGAAAAAGAAAAATGTTTAGACTGTGGATATTTTGAGCTTGTTGACGACACTCTGTTCTTGGTTGTATGTCCAAAATGTAAATCGTATAATATTAAAAGAGTTAAAGCATTTAATTAACCCCTCCTAAGGCAGGGATAAGATTAAAAATATGAAAATAAGTTGGTTTTATAAATGGTTCGTGCTGAATAATAAAGAAAGAAGATTTTTGTCTTTTATGGAAATGCTGGAAGAAAAATATAGTTATGTATGTATGATTAAAGGAAAGGAATTAAGTCTTAAAGAGTTTATAGAATTTTATCATAAATAATCCCCCTCAACCCTCGGCTGGGTATTCCAATGGCTCTTGATAAGTGAATTAGTTAGCCTAATTTAACGCAACGAGCTATCACCAAGCCCGATGTAATCTCTAAAGTGTGTGAGATAACGGCTTATCAAACCATTGCCCGCCGAGGATTGGGGGAGAATAGATTGTTTATTATCAGCTGATAGAGCGAATTCGGCTCGTTAAACGGAAGATGTGAAAGCCGTTAAAAGCATCTTCGCTATCAGCTGTTAGTAAATAATTATATTGTTTATTAAATCCAGCGGACAAGAAAAAAAGGAAACGGGTAGCTACTCTAAAACCTATTTATGGCAAACCTTTTTATTCTACGCTGGGCTTAGTAAATAATTAACTAACCCCAGCTTCGGCTGGAATAAAAGTATGAAGAAATCAAAAGAATATAAAGCAGGACAACTAAATTTTGCAAAAAATCTTAATAGAATAATAAATATTAAATATTTTGGGAGATATAGTGATGTTGCAGATATACTTAAATATTTAGATAAAAAAATAACCGAACTATCTAATTAACTAACACCAGCTTTGGCTGGAATAAAAGTATGAAAGAATGTTGCAAAATTGCTATAATAAATCATCTAAGGAATGAGTCTTTATCAAGATTGCAGGAAGTAGCTAAAATTGATTTTAATTTGAATCCAGAAGAAAGAAACCAACTTGTTGCGTTTTTAGAGGGAATGAAAATACTAATTAACTAATCCAGCTTCGGCTGGCATAAAAGGATGTAAAACTTGAAGAGCGGAGTGATGCCTATTTTAGAAAGGCGAAGAAGAAAGATGTTAGAGAGTTTATTAGCAAATTAAAGTAATGCTAGTATACTGTGTATAATTCACTATTGTGAGGAATACTGAAGTATACTATAATAGATTTATGACTATCAACAAACGCCGGCATTATTATAAACCGGCGCAAAAATTAACACTTCTAGATCACCTTGATGAAAAATCTCTTAACGTTTTACGTTCTTTCGGACTCAACCTAGAAGAGTTGAGAGACAAAAAAATTGCTCATGAAAAAATACCAAATATTTTAGAAAAAATAAAAAGGAACTTTAATGATCTTGATCAAAAAACTATAGAAGAAATAAAAACCATGTGCTATGTTGGAAAAAATCCAAACAATTATCAAATTATAATAAGGCCTTTCAATAAAAAAATAATCGACCTATACAAATATGTCAATAATCATCCCTCTTTTAGATCAAGCAATTAAATTATCACGCGAAGAAGAATATTTAGGCAAGAAAAAAACAACTTTTTGGGCATCAGAATCTGAAACCATGTCATTTGATATTTTCCATAGATTTATGGGCACGGAACCCACCAATCCAATGACGGAGGAAAAAATGATGATGCTAAGGATGAGAAAACTTACCGAAGAAGCAGTTATAGAATATCTAAAAAAATCAGGAAATCTAATACCAAAATTGACAAACGACGAAAGATGCTTTTTTGAATGGGGTAAAAATAAAGTCCCAATCTCCGGCTATCCGGATGCCGGGATAATATCCGGGAAAGAAAAAATTATTATAGAAGTTAAGACGTATTATGGCGGAAAGCAACATAGCGAAATAAGCAACGGGAAAATAAAAACTTCCTACCTAAAACAACTGGCGATATACCTATACCATTTCAAAATAAAACACGGCATCCTTCTGCTCATAAACCAAGGGACCGGGGAAAGATTCGAGTATGAGCTCTACCAAGAGAGTAAAAATAAATATCACTACATTTGCCCAGATAATACTGTTGAAATCAACCTAGAGGAAGTATTTAAGAGGTTTGAAAAAATATGGGTTGAAAATATTGTTCCAAAAAAAGAACCGGAAATAGAATTTACATACAAATATGATATTGAGAAAATAAATTGGGAGGAAACTGCTGCATCGGCAATATCTAAGGCCCGAAATAATCATGCCGTGATCGGAGACTGGCAAATAAAATATTCTGATTTCAAAGATTTAATTATAAAACGACAGGGAACTGTCGCCGGCTACACTCCAAAAGAAATAAATAGGATCAAGGAGCTAACTGCCGGATATTCTACTAAAAAATCTAACCAAGTTCGCTTTGATCCTAGCGACCTTGAATAAAATTTTATGGGACAAACATTAACATGTGTCGATTGCGGTGAAGATTTCGAGTTCACCGATGGTGAAGAAAAGTTTTACGAAGAAAAAGGCTTTGCTAGCCCGAAGCGATGCCGAAAATGCAGAAATAAAAAAAAGCAAGATAGCGGAGGAGCAAAGAAGTTTAGAAAATATTAGTATATGGCAGAAATAAAACATTTTCCGGTTGTATCTTCTAATATTCATTCTGTTGGACATAATAAAGATACCCGGACATTGGAGATCAAATTCAAAAATGGCTCAACATATTCCTACCGAGGAGTGTCGCGCATAATGTATGAAGGGATCTTCAAAGCAGAATCTCCCGGCGCTTTTGTCCAGAGATGGATAGTCAAAGGGAAGTATAAATTTAATAAAAAAAAGTAAAGTCAGAAATATATGGAAAGATTATTAAAAATATCATCTTGGTTCGCCGTAATAATCGGGGCGCTAACCATTCTAGATGGATTTTCAGCTTATAGCGGGGAAGAAGCTAGTTACGCATTTTTAGGCGGATTAATATTCGCGGGGCAAGGCTTTATAGCCTTGTCTTATATAAAAGAAATAGAAAAATATGGCCAAGCTAGACAAGAAGCAATTAAAAGAAAGGAATAGACTTTATCATCGCTACGGCATGATAAAAATTAAGAAAGGGCAAAAAATCGCTTGGGTTTCCAAGCAGGATAAAAATGGCTGGTCCTTAGGATTGGCTATAAATAAAACTACATTCTGGCTGAAGAATATTAGATTTACGGCCAGAGAAGATGTTGTGAGAGCGACCTGTGGAATTTCAGTCGTTTTTATAGAGCTAAAAAATAAATAAAATATGAAGATAATACAGCTAAAATCTAGCAACATAAAAAGGCTGAAGGCTATAGAATTGGATATTGACGAAAAACAAAATATAGTGATGATCACTGGAAAAAACGGCCAGGGTAAAACTTCAATTCTAGACTCTATCTGGTATGCTCTCGGAGGGAAAAAGGCCGTCCAAGATAAACCAATTAGAGATGGTGAAGA
>JBAYME010000061.1:0-4240 GCA_041663725.1 Minisyncoccota bacterium
ATTTATTACGGTTTTTTGTAAGCCTCTGACAGTTGTTTCTACTTCTGGTAATTCTGGCATTTTATTTATTGCTTATTATTTTTAATGCTGCTCTCAATTTTTCATTAGTATTTGCTCCAACTGTAACTTTCTTTAATGCTTCACGAGCTTCATTCTGAGAATAACCAAGAGATTTTAAAGCTTCTAAAGCATCAAGTTCTCCTTGCAAAGAAGTTTCGGTTTTACCCTCTCCAATTTTGTCTCTTAATTCAATAATTATTTTTTCCGCAGTTTTTTTACCGATGCCGGAAATTTTTGTCAAATAAGAAATGTCTCCCGTGCCAATAGCTTTTTTTAATATTTCAATAGAAGCAATACCCAAAATATTTAAAGCGCCTCTTGGACCAATTCCGGAAACATTTATTAGCATTTCAAAAAATTCCAATTCCTGATAATCTAAAAAACCGTAAAGATCAAATGCATCTTCTCGCACATGAGTGTGAATCCAAAATAAAACGGAGTCGTCTGACTTTTTTAGTTTAGATAATGTGTCCGGTGAAATATTTATTTTATAGCCAACATCGCCAGTTTCAACTATTACAAATTTGTCGGTTTTAAATGCAACTTTTCCTTTTATACTCCCAATCATAGGTTTATTATAGCATTTATATTTTTTATTGAAGACTTGGGCATCTTGTTTTTGAAGATGTATTTCCAGCATATCCAGTCTCGTTTACACACCAATATCCATTTGAAATAGGCACTATTATAGAATAAGCATCTTTTTCATCTCTCAGATAATTTTGAGTTTTGTTTGATTTAGCTAATAGGGTTTTAATTGCTGATGGCTGATGGTATATTGTTTTATCTCCCATAGATCCCATATCCCATAGGCCTTGCCTCTGTATGATTTTAGTAGTATGCTTATCTGTATGAGTATAAGAAAAGTTCCATTTGCTATTGGAGAATATTATCATATATACAATAGAGGAAATAGTAAACAAAAAATTTTTCTGGAAAAGAAAAATTATAATCATTTTTTAAAATTACTTTATATTTGTAATTCAGAAAATAATTTTGTTTTACGAGATATAATTGGGGAATCTTTTGATTGTGTTCGAGGTGATACCCTCGTTGATATTGGTGCTTATTGTTTAATGCCTAATCATTTTCATATTTTAGTAAAAGAAAAAGTAGAAGGTGGAATTACTAAATTTATGCAAAAATTTTCTACAGCTTATGTTATGTATATAAATACTAAACATAAAAGAACAGGAAGTTTGTTTGAAGGTAAATTTAAATCTCGGCACCTTAATACAGATAAATATTTAAAATATATTTTTTCTTATATGCATTTAAATCCTCTCAAATTAATAAATAAAAACTGGAGAACTAGTCTTGATAAGAATAATCCTGGGTTAGAAAAATATCTTTCAAATTATAAGTATTCTAGTTATAGTGAATATATAGGGGAGAATAGGATTCAATCAAAAATTCTTTACAAACAAGCATTTCCAAATTATTTTTCAAATGGGGATAAGTTTAAAGATGAAATAAAATATTGGATTAGTTTTGGTGATGGAATAGAAACCACATAGGCAAGGCCTCTGTGGTTTGCATTTTAGAGTATTTTCTGTTAAATTACATATATGCCAATAACAAAATCAGCTAAAAAAGCAATTCGTGGTTCTCTTCGCAAGAAAGCTTTTAATGATCGTCAAAAGCATGCGATGAAAGATATTATTAAAAAAATTGAGAAGACTGCTAAAAAAGATAAAACAGAAGCACAAAAGATTTTAAGTTCCGCTTTCGCAATTATAGACAAGACAGCGAAGAAGGGAGTTATTAAAAAAAATAATGCCGCTCGCAAGAAATCTCGTTTATCTAAATTAGTTAAATAAAATAAAAATCACTCTAACCAAGGAGTGATTTTTATTTTATTTTTTAGTGTCCTTTCTTTGTATTTTCTGTGACCAAAACAGGGCTAGATCCGTAATATGCTTTTCTGACCGCTAGAACTATTAGCGTTAATAACAAGAGTAATAACAACCAACCCAATAAATTATTTGGCAAGAAATCACTTCCGAATAAAGCCAAAGCTCCTTGTTGAATAGTTGTTGCTTCCTTAACTGTATTTTTAGTGTAAGCGAACACTTCTTCTTGAGCTTCAGTATCTGTTATTGTATAAGCAAGGTTTGCTGTAACTACCACAATTTTATCAACTTCCGCTTCATCTGTTACTTCCAGTGTCACATTAACCGTGCCCTTTTTGCCAGAATCAAGATTGCCTATATTGGCAACAACGGTGCTGTTCTCTGAAGAGAAATAACCTCTGCTTGCTTCTACAAATTCAAATTCTTTTGGAATATAAATTTGCAAAACCACGTTTTCTAAATCTTCAGAAGAAACGTTTTCGTAAGTTGCAACATATTCAACCATATCACCGATTTTAATATTTTCTGACCCATTTTCTTCTTCAATATCTAAAGAAACTAAAGAAGGCTTGGCGTCTGTTGTTGAAGTTGTTGTTGCTTTCTTTGAAGAATTAGAAACGACTGTTGTGTTTTTGTAAACAGTATTAGTGTTTGTATTTGTATCAGTGTAAGTGATTGAATTTCCAGTTCTGAAACTTATTATGTCACCGTAAGAAGTTCCATATTGGTTGGAGACAACTGTTCTGTAATAATAAGTTGTATTGGAGGCAAGATTATATATTCCATCATAGAAAGCATTGTTGGAAGATTCAATGTTGCCGATATTTTTTTGCAAAGTGGAACTTCCTAAATTTTGATTTCTGCCATATTCAAAATAAGCGGTAGTACTAGCGCTTCCATTAATTAAAGCTAAACCATTTAATCTAGCGCCGGACTGACTGATATTTGTTGCTATGTTAGTGATGGCCGTTGGTGCGCAACTTCCAGAGTCGCATTCATTTTTATAAGAAGAACCGCCTTTTGTAGTAAATGATTTAGTGCTTCCATAATCTTTTCCTTCACTGCTTTCTGCTACTGCTCTGAAATAATAGGTGGTATTTGAGTTCAAATTACTTATAGTAGATTCAAAACTTCTTGAACTAGAGTTGCTACTTGATTTAGTGGTATCTTTAGAAAGGGAACTACTCTTTGTGCCCCACTCAAACCATTTTTTTGTGCTATTTCCATTGGTATCTACATAGCCATTTAAAGTAGCAGAGTCGCTATCAATTTCAGTAGCGGAGTAAGTAGTCACTTCTGGTTCTTCGTTGTCGTTATCTTCGTCATCTTCGTCTGTGGTAAGACTTCGGACACTTCCACAAATAAGTTTTTCATCATTATCTTCATTTTCATATTCTACACAGATGGTATAATAATATTTTTCGTCGGTATCTAACCCTGAAACTTCTAGAGTATATGAATCGTCGCCATCAAGATCATCATCTACTTTTTCTTTTTGCAAATCTTCATCATCTTCATCTACTTCACTATAAGTATCATAATCATTTTCAACATCTTCTATTTGATTTTCATCTTGTCCATAAACAAAGAAAACAATTCCATTTTCAAAATCATTCATGTCTACATTTCCGGCTAACTCTGCTTCATCTTCAGAAATATCAGAGGCGCTTTTTGTAGTAACATCTGGATTTGTGTTATCATCATCGTCATCATCATTATTTTCACTGTCAACATAAATTGTTATTGAATCACTAGCTGAACCATTTTCATTAGTACATTTTATTGTATAACTTTTTGTATCGGTTAAAGAACCAGTGTAATAACTACCATTGATAGCTTTACTTCCAACCCAACCACTTGTCCCATTAGTGCCAGTACAAGAATCAGCATTATTAGATCTCCAGCTAATATATGTTGAACCACCATAATTTAAATTTGTATCAGTAGCAGTGATACTGACTGTAGGAGATTCAGTATTTGTTTCTTCTTCCTCTTCATCAACATAAATTTTTACAGAATCACTAGCGGAACCAGAACTGTTAGTGCAAGTAATTTTGTAAGTTGTATCGGAAGTAGGGTAAAGAGTTTTACTTCCATAAATTGCTGTGCTGGTGGTCCAAGAAGCGGAACAACTTTTTGTGTTTTCAGAATCCCAAGTTAAAGTAACCGAATCTCCAGAAGTTATAGAAGTTTCAGAAGCAGAAAGATTAACAGAAGGCATAGAAATGGAAGGAGTTGCACATTTACTTCCATTCCAAGTAGTGCCAGAAACACAACCGACATCTATAGAATCAGTATCCAATTCATTGCCATCATGATAAAGATAA
>JBAYME010000062.1:0-4204 GCA_041663725.1 Minisyncoccota bacterium
CTGTAGGATAAGCCTTTCCTGATTCTTTTTTCTTTCATAACATTTACTATTAGTATATATTTAATCAATAAAAAATAAATATTTTAGGTGAAGTGAAAAGTTCAAAACGTCTGGCGATGTGAACAGTAGATAGTTATTGTTTGTGAGTATAGAGAACTGTCGTTCTTTGGTTATTGTGTGTTATGGTTTGCCCTATGGTTATCCAATTATAGGAAGATTTCAGAATGGATTTTGCATCTCTGTTTAATGTATCTATCTTTGATAAGTTACATCGCACTACGTAGAATATATTAATACATATGGCAACACTTAAGAACGTACTTGGGAGAGACTATGGGACAACGCTTTACGAGTGGTATATTTACTCTTTTGGTACAAAAAAGTTTGTGAAAATCACGCAAGAAATAAGTAATATACTTGGGATAGACATTTGGGAGGCAGTTAAGGATGAATTATGGTCGAAAGGGTTGTGTGGGGAGCGTGGCCAGGCGAGGATGGGGAAAGGGATACGAGGTAGGATCAAAGAAACATTAAAGACGCTGGACATACAGGCTTGGGGTATTAAGATTAAGAATAGCAATATGAAGTCCAGGCAAATAGAAGGGAAAGCGAAACTAATCGAAGCTGGCAGGTTGATGGGATATCTACTCATTGAAGAAGAGTATGGAGTGGTGATGATACAGCGTAGTATGGGACTTGTTGTAGTGGCCGGCAATAGCTTTGTGTACGTGTACAAGACAAAGAAGGGAACGTTAGGTATGGGCCTGGAATGTACTGAGATTGGTTATTTTCACTTAGCCGCAACAGACATTGCTATGAAGCTGCAGAAAGCTATGGATGGGCATATGGTGTTCAGAGCACAAAGACATGGGACGCGAAGGGCACAGTTTATTAAGAGAAGAGTCAATAGAAATACCCAGGCAAATAAGAAAAGAGAAACCTATACGAATATAGGTTAAACTTCTTACTCAAAAAAATCAATTTTTTCAGGTTGTTGAGTTATCCTTTTATACTGAAGGATATTGATGTTGTTTTTGTTTACCTTGTCTGCTAATGCAGCAACACCTAGCGATTTGGGCATCCATTTCACCGTTTTTTAAATCAACAAGAGTGTCAAGAAGAACTTTATTAAGTTCTTTTGCAGTACTAATTTGCGAAATTTGTTTCATTTTTCCTTTTTTTTACTTCACGTTTAATTTGTAATATGAGTTTTTGTGATTCAAGCAATTCGGGTTCTATAAATTGACCGGAAGGTAAATGTAAAATAGCACGAAGAACATAAGCATCTCTAAGATTGTCTCTATAACGTTGCGATGAAATACAAAGTTTATCTTTAACATGTTCTGGCATGTTTGCAACATATTTGCGCCTACTTTCTAAAAATTGATTCCAACGATCTTCAGATAAATCTTTTTTTAATCTTTTTTTAGTACGATCTTTTAAATCTTTTTTTGCTCTATATATTGGATCATTATGGTAACGCCAATTTCTTGCATCATTTTGTTTTCTTCCAGTTTTTATATATGACCGTCTACTTATACTTAAAGCTTTATCAGGATTTTTTAATCTCCATAACCGTTGTTTTTCAGCCATTAAACTTTTTCTTTCTGGAGTCTGATTTCTTTTAACTCTTAAAATTTGAATACATTTCTTGCATCTGCTATCCCTATTGTTACGACCTAATTTATTTTTAGAAAACATTTCCCAAGGAAGATATGTGTTACAATTTGTACAAATTCTTCCTATTTCATTTTGCTGTATCATAAGTTTAGATTTTAAATACAATAAAAAATAAATATCTGTACAAAAAAGAACCCATCAACTAAGATGGATCCTTTTCAAGTTCTTTAAGCCATAACTGGTTAAGATGAGACCAAGAATTATGATCTTTTTGATTATATTCATTCAGTTCATTAGCCGTTGCCCATGTAAATGCACCAGACAAAAACGATCTGATATTATCATCGCATAAAAAGAACTTTATATCATTTTTATCTCTGAGAAAACATTTCAACCACTTCTTATAAGCTTTATGTTTCTTAAGAAAAGCAAAAAATTTCTCTTTCATCTGGTTGCCTCCTCTTGTTTTAAGAGTTCATCAGCCATAGCGAGCGCAAATTGTGCTCTTTCGCGATTGTTTTCAATGGTATTTCGATTAGTACGATCAGGTATTGCTTGTACCATTAAACCTTGCATTGCCATTCCTGCAAGATATAGACGGGTTGATATACCACGATTTTCTAAGTTGTGTGTAAATTGCCCCTGTTGGTCAAATGCGACATTTGGGAATACTGGTTCTAATCCTTTTGTCATAATAATAATTTTTATTGTTATTAAATATTCTTTACCATTTAAACGATTCAACACTATCTCCAAAATCATCTTCTGGTTCAGTAGCAATAATTTTATTCCTTTTTTTAGTTACCTGAGCCCGGGCAGCACGTTCTTTATTCGCCTCTTTGATATGTCCGTTAAATGCATTTAAAGAACGTTTAACATGCGATAATTTATCAGCAAGGCATTGCATGTCTACATCCTCAATAAGCCGGTAATTGAACTGAGAATGCCATGTATCTGGCTTGTCGCCTTCAAGATGTATGCATACTCCTTTATTATAGATTTTCAATCCATCAATAACAGAAATATCTCCAATCTTATGAAGATTAAATTCTTCTTTTACACGTACAACAGTATTTCCTATTCTCATAATTTAATTCTTTTTAAATTTCTAAATTCGATCAAAAAACTCATTGGGATGATAAAATTTAAAATAATATTTATCCCACATAATCAACGCGATAAGCGGAATACAAATGTTTATTATTGCCAATGGAATCATACAACAAAATGCAAGAATGTAATGTAATAATAGTTTCATAAATATTTGATTTTAAAGTATTGTTACACAAAAAGGTTCCGGATCAATTGTTAAACTCGTAGGGCACCATCCATTGCTTTTTGCAAAGAATCGATTAATAACTCCACGTCTATATGAAAACAAAATATGCTGATTAGTATTTTTTGATTTCATTGATCGACCACTAAGCAAATCTTCCATAGTTGCCTGTCTGTATCCTGGGCGTTGGCCCCAAGGAGTACGTTTTAAATTTCTTTTATTAAAATGTTCTTTGCATAATCCATCTTGATAATCAGGTTTAGTACATTGGGATTTATGTGTTTTTCCAATCCCATAAGCTGTGTGTTGTTTCATGTGCGTACACATATATTTAGTTTTAAGGTTTAACAAAAATAGCACCAACCAACCAAAGTATGGGCAATTGGTGCTAATAACATTGACTAAGCGCCGGAACAAAATAAATATCTAAAGTAGCGCATCTAAACACTCGACCGTATTATCACGTTCTCTACGAGAAACAAATTTAAAAACCTTCTTTTCTGTTCGGGGAACATTGTAATGAATAATTAGGTCTGTAAGTCCGATTGGTTCATAGAATTTAATCACTGTCTTACGAATACGTGCCTTTTGCACAATAACAAAATTTTTTGACATAATTATTTGATTTTAGATAAGATTAATGAAATTTTTTTCCATGCCCGTTCATCATTACTGGTAAGAGCACATTTATTTTGAAGATTAATAAAATATTGATTGGTTGCTTTTAATGCCTTAATCATTTCTTCTATTTGTAATCTCACAAACTCCCCTCCTTCGCAAAATCCATTATACCACATTTCTTCATGTGATCTGGATTTAGCTTCTTTTTTTATTTGTTCTTTTGTTATCATATTTTTATAAATTTAATAAAAAGAGTGGCCTACAATCAGGCGATCGCAGACCACTCGAACTAACCTAAAACCAAACCTAATATATTCCGGGAAATGCTTCTTTAAACATTTTTGGTATCTCTGATAATGGAGACGTAATAGGGAAATGCTCACTAAGCCATCTTTCATATGCCTTAGCAGATAATTTCTTTTGAGCTATCTTACATTCTTCTTGTGTGACAAAGAAGGCATTCTTAAGCTCCATGATACTCTTACGGATAAGACTCTCTTCAATAATGTCTCTCATTTGTCCAATGGTTATTGGGGCATCTTCTCCATTAATCTTGATAAGCTCATTCAGCTCATCAAGAAACGCTTGTAATTTCTGTGTGTTCATGGAAAGTAAATTAAAAGATGATCTATTTGTGCATCCCACGCAGCAGCCCTCGCAGCAGCCCACGCAGCAGCCCTCGCAGCA
>JBAYME010000063.1:0-4168 GCA_041663725.1 Minisyncoccota bacterium
ATTGGGAGAGGATATGTCATTCTTTTTACAGATGCATTATTAACTTTATCCCATCTGTTCTCTTGAAATTTTTTATCATAAATGTCATTTTTATTTCTATCCTCTGTGTTAAAAGGGAAAGGAAAATTCTTTGGTGTTTCAAGTTCTTTTTCACAACCATAAGGACCCTTCAAAAGATTATTGTAGATATAATTTTTTCTATCAACAATTTGTTTCAAAATAGTATCAGCACTAGCAATATCATCTCCGTTTATCATACTGGAAGAAATTCTACCGAAAGCAGCAATTTGGGTATCCAACTCACTTTCATAATTTGTTTCTGTATAATCAGAATTGTATTCTGGGTCACTAGAAACCAAATCAGCTTTAAATGTTCCCTCCTCAGTTTTGTATCTTGTATTTAATTCTTCAATTGTATCTTTTATCTTTCCCAAAGTATTTACAACTTGATTTAATGAATTTATTTTTTCAGTATTGTCTGAAATCATTTGATAATAACCAATAAGTTGGTTAAAATAAGTGGCAGCTTCACCTGCGACAGAAGGAAGAACATCAGAAGTAAATACTTGGTTAACAATGGTAGCATATCTATCTAAAATACTATTTAAAACATTCATAACCCCCGCCTTGCTTTCTATGTTTAGTACTTTTGCATCGCTAGCATCAATAGTTGCAGGTTTATATCCAGTAAATCCTCCTAAAATATTAGAATAGTATATTCTGACATTCTCTTCGTCATCATCATTTGAAAATAAGTCAACAAAAACGCTTACTAAAACACCAACCACTGCACCAACTATTGTGCCAACAACTGGAAGCATTGAAGTACCTAATACAGTACCTATTGCCAAAAATGCGCCACCAGTGGCTGTAGTAATTAATCCAGCGACAGTTGCTCCTGCAGCCATGGGGAGAACAGATTTAGCCATATTAACAATTTTTCCCTTATCATCTATGCCAGAAAGACTTTCTTTTGTTTCTGGCAAGATTGTGTCTGTTGCTGCTGCTAAAATTTCTGCTGAATCTGCTTCCCATCCTGGATGTGGACCTGGAATACAATAATCTAATTGATTGATAGCTGGGATTAATCCATAAGTATTAGATTCTGCAGAGTCATGACCATAACTGCAAGTTTTTTCTATGTTTGAGATAGGGTCTCCAAATGTGGCATTGTTGCAACGTATACTACCAGTAACAGTTTTATAATAATATTTACCAGATGCACCATAACGAACTTTTTGAGTACCAGAAACAGTACAAGTCTTGTTTTCTTTTGCACAGGTAACCCAACCGGCATCCGTAGTGTAATTTTCTCCATCAGTCGTAGAAAGAAGTTCTTTGTTTTGTAAAGTTAATTTATCCGCGTATGTTCTCTGTTCATCAATCAAAGCTTGAGTAAGATCTGTTCGGATATTAAAATCAGGATTTGCTCTAAGCCAAGAGCTTGTTAGATAATCTGCAAAGTCCGTATCAACTTGAGTTTTTGTTGAACTATAATCATAGTCGCTAAGAATTAAAGTTCCATCTGAACCTTCATCTGTTAAGTTAGCAAAACCATTTTCATAAATACTGGAAGAAAATTGTCCAAGAAGTGCGTCTATAATAGCTGCAACTGCATCATTTAAATCTTCCGCGTCTAAGTAAACATTGCTTTCATAACCTATCACTTCTGTTGCTTTGTCTGCTATCATTGCTCCTGGTGTTACATATTCCCAACTACCTCCAGCCACTATGCAAGGATCTTTTTCTCCAGCCGCTAAAGCTATCTTTTTATCTGATTGAGTGATACCTGAATCAGCGCTACAACGATAGTCTCCTAAATATCCATTTGCTTGCGATAAGGCTTCGTGAAATTGTTCTGCAGTAGACTGTTTAGTTCCAGCCTGTCTCTGTTGTAATTCATTATCAGCCATCCATTGAAAACCGAGCGGATTATTTGCTGGCACTTGAGTTAAAGCTGTCCAAGCATTCCAACCACCTTGACTAAAATCTGCTTCAAAAGTTGTGGCTGAATATTCTGGAGTAGTCTCTTGAATGAGTTCATTTAAAGAATATTGCGCGTTGTCTTGAAATTTTCTGTTGTAAGCGGTAGCTGTCCTTTGTAACCATTTTTTTCCAAATGGAAATAAATCAGCATCATTTATTTCTACTCCAAATTGTAATATTTCATTTTCAGCAATATCTCCAAAAAATTTTCCCGGATCCTGAATAAAAGAAGGACTGCCGTCAAAACCGCTATTAATCCATTTAACCGTGCTAACCGTTAATTTTTGCAAAAGCATTTTTACAACTAAACGTCCGATGCCTTCTATACAAGAGCCTTCGGCATCAATAGAAGCGGTAGATTCTTTTGTTGCTTCAGTATTTGCTTTTATTTCAAGCCCTAGTTTATAATTAGTTTCATCAAAAGTACTAAGAGAAGTAAGTTTCTGAGTAGCACTATTGGCTGTGCTATCTATGGTGTTAGTTAAATCTTTTGAATATTCATTTGTCTTTCCAAGGTCACCAAATTTACTTATACCACCAAGACTTAATCCACTGGTAAAGCTAGTTGCAGTAGAGGTTGCGTTGCCACTGAATAAACTTTTCATACTATTTCCTATGAGCTTTTGACATTGTGGTAAGGTAGAAACAGCTTGTGATAAAATTCCACTTGAATAACCCGAGATGCTTTGTGCTTCGGCTTTTTTTGGTATAAAACTCAAAGGCATTAAAATTGTGCTTACGATAAGCACGAAAGAAATTATTGAGTTATAATTATTTTTTTTCTGCATTTAATGTATAAGCTATAAGCTAACACCCATAAGCTATTTTAAATTATATCATTCTCAATTCGTAATTGACAATCAAAATTTGTTACTGCAAGACAGTTTCTAAATCCCCAACCGCTTTTACCAAATCATCGCTATATTTTTGATATTGAGAAAGTCCAGAAAGTCCGACTAACGGATCACTTATCATTTTCACCATATTGCCCACACTTATTCCTGTATTGTTGGCACTATTTACTATTTTTAAGTGATAACTGACCAAATCTTTTGGTACGTTTATTTTCATAGCTTCTTTGGCAAAGTCTTTATAAGCTCCGGCAATAACTGACAAGTTTCCTGCTTTTTCGCCGGAAGCATTAGTTGAGCCTGAAGCCAAACTGGTGCTCACTATGCTTAATTCATCTCCTATTCCTTCGGATTTATATTTTTCAAATATACTTTTTATTTCTGTATAATAATTTAATTTAGTGTTGGAGTCGGGGTTGGTATTTATTTTTACATCTTTTTCTGAATAAGCATCAATTAAATTTGGACTTATTATTTTTTGGCCAAGAGCTGTTGAAAAATTATTTATAGTATCACTATCAACTTGTCCGGAAGATTTCATTGCCGCATAACTGGTAAAAAATTCTCTGGCAAATTTTTCAGTCTCCGTTAAGTTTTGTTCTTCTACTTTGGAAGTTTCTTCCATTTTTAATTCTTTCTTTTTATTTTCTATATAAGTTGCTTCTGGAGTATTGCCAAATGTCATTTTTTTATTTTTATTTGTTCCCCAAAGAGCTTCTTCCCAATCTGCCACACTATCTCCATCTGAATCATTTTGAATCAAACCCAAAAGGGTTTGATTTTCCACTTTTAAAGGCAAATTATCTTTTTGCTTTCCTGTTAAAAAATTTTCTCCACCAGACGCCATAAAAAATATTGCATAAATAATTCCAAGCAGAACAATTATGGCGACGATTATTAACGCGAATTTTTTACTGGGTAAATATTTTTTTATTTTTTCTTTATCAAAATTTATTTTCAGCATATTTTTATTTTTTATATCTGTGAAGTTCCAAAAAGTTTTACCGTATCTAATATAACTATTCTAGTGACAGGAGGAATTCCTTTCAGAATACAGGTTACAGTAGTTTTACCACTATAAATTCCCATAATTAATTGGCCTGTTGCTGGTGTGGTCTTAGTGTCTGAAATAGTTCCCCAAGGTATTAAATAACTAGTAGGAGTAATAGCTGGAGAACCTATTGGACGGATTTCTATTGAAGTACCGAATACCATACACTGAAATCCAGACATTTCTAATATATCTATTTCCATAGCTTTTGTTCCATTTATTATTCTTCCACCAAAAAAACCAGCAAAAACAGTATCTGCATTAGCAAAAATTAAAAGCA
>JBAYME010000064.1:0-4162 GCA_041663725.1 Minisyncoccota bacterium
GATTTTGACTCTGATACTAATAGTAATATTGATACTGATGATTATTCTATTAAAACAAAAATTATTCCGAGTATTAAGGCAAAAATTTTAACAAAGAATGTTGCTTTTGTGGGAGTTCCAATAGAGATAGGTTCAAATATTTTAGGGTATAAAAATGAAACAATTTTACCTGGAAAATATTTTTGGAATTTCGGTGATGGTACTTCAATGATGACAACAAAACCAATAAATTTTTTACATACTTATTTTTATCCTGGTGAATATAATATTTCTTTAGAATATTATTTAAGAGCATCATCTCAATCTTCTGATGCAATTACTCATTTTATTTTAAAGGTAGAACCATTATCTATTTCAATTTCTAAAGTTGGTGATATGCAAGATTTTTTTGTTGAATTAACAAATAGTTCTAATAATGAAATCGATATTTCTAATTGGATTTTAAATACTACATCAAGAAATTTTATTTTCCCCAAAAATAGTTTTTTAGGAGCTAATAAAAAAATTATTGTTTCAAGTAGAATTACAGGTTTTATTATGAGTGATAAAAATAATCTAAAACTTATTTCTCCCAGGGGAGACATCATTTCTATTTATAATTCTTTACCTATTCAAAATAAATTTACTTCTTCAAATATAACTCAAGCAATAAAAACACTTGCATCAGAACCAGTAGATGTTTTATCTAATAATATTATTCAAAATAATAAAGAATTAGATAATATAAATGTAGAGGAAAATAATTTACCAGCTTCGGCTTTACTAGGTAATATGTCAGATAAAGATAATTCAAACAATTATTTATTCTTTATAATTTTTTTACTTCTTATCTTTTGTGCCACTGTCGGTGTATATTTTATTCGTAGAAATAAAAATAGTTTAAAAGAATATGGTGACGATTTTGAAATTTTAGACGAGTAATGTATTATGTATAAATTATGAATTAATTTTACTAGTGCCTAGTGCCTAGTAGCTAGAGCCTAAATTTATGTTTAAAAATTTTTTACTTAAAAAGATGCTTCGTACCCAAGGTATACCAGAAGCCCAAATAGACATGGTCTTAAATATGATGGAAAAAAATCCTGAATTATTTAAAACTATTGCTAAAGAAATACAAGAAAAAACCAAAAGTGGAATGGATCAGAATACTGCCTCTATGGAGGTAATGAAAAAATACGAGAATGAATTAAAAAAGCTAACTTAAAGAAAGCTTGCACAGTGCGAAGTTGAAGACTTTTGTTTTGAGTTATCCACAATTATATCAAAAAAAACACCATTATGGATGTTTTTTTTGATATAATTTAATTGTTAGCTGTGATTTTATTATCAAAATAAATCACTTTATTTTTATTATGAAAATAAAATTTAATTCTAAATTTATAAAATTTCTATCTATATTTATTTTTACATTCATTGTAATTTTCCCTTTTTCAATTTTTGCTACTTATGGAGTTGATGAGGCATATCCAGTAGGAACACTTACTCCAACTTGTGCCCCTGGTAGTAGTGTTTATTGTACTATAGCTTTAAGTGGAACTGGTATTACTTCTCTCAATGGTCTTTCTGGTGTAACTCAAACATTTTCTATTGGTGATACTGGTACTGATTTTATGATTGACTCTACTGGTAGTCTTCATACTTTTAATATTCCAGATGCATCTTCTTTAAACAGGGGATTACTTACTCCGCTTGATTGGAGTGCATTTAATAATAAAGCAGAGAGTGGTGCCAATACTGATATTACATCTTTGTCTATTTCTGATTATATAGATTTTACTTCTACTTCAAATCCTTCTTATGCTCCAGGTAGATTATTTTATGATGATGTAGAAAAAAGTTTAGCATATTATAATGGAGTAAGTGAGGCAATAAATATTGGTGGGGAACTTTTTATTAGAGTAAAAAATAATACTGGCAGCACAATATATAAAGGACAAATTGTTTATCTAAATGGCAATGATGCAGGTGTTCCAACTATTGCTTTAGCAAAAGCAGATGACATAGAAACATCGGAGTCAGTATCTATGGCAAGAGAAGATATTTTAGCTGGTGAATTTGGACATACTATCTATTGTTTCTGGTAAAGTAAGAGGAATAAATACATCTACTTTTACACCAGGAGATACTGTTTATCTTTCAGCATCAACTGCTGGTAGCTTCAATTCAACTAGGCCTACTCAGCCAAACTTTACCGCATTAATCGGTAAGATTACAGAATCTGATCCTATAGATGGTTCTATTTATGTAAACATCTCTTCAACTATTAATTTTGGTAATTATACAAATGGAGCAATTGCCTTCGGTGGTTCTGATGGGATAATAAAAGAAGATAATACTAATCTGTTTTGGGAGAATGCTTCTAATAGGCTTGGTATAGGTACAAATAATCCAACGAAAACACTTACTATTGGAAATGGACTAGGTACTGCTACGTTTACAGTAGAAGGAAGTAGTGGAAACATAACGACCAGCGGAGCACTTGGAGTAAATGGCGGAATTATTAACACTAGTGGTGCTTTAACAATTAATTCATCTGGTACAAATGCTTTAACATTGGACTCTACTTCAACTGGTACAATTAATCTTGGAACTGGAGCTTTTAGTAAAGCAATAAATATTGGAAATACAACAAGTGGGTCTATTCTTAATTTAAATTCTGGAACAGGAAATATAAATTTACAAGCAGGAGGCACTGGTACAATTGCAAAAATACAGATTGGTGCAGGTGGTTTGGGTTCTAATACTCCAGACCTTTTTGCCCTCGATGTTAAATCAACAGATGGTGATCCAGATGGTTACAATGGTGCAATGTATTACAATGAATTTCTCGGAGAGTTTCGTTGTTATGAAGATGGAGATTGGATGGATTGTGATGGTGCTAGTTATCATGATTCACTTCAACAAGCATATGAAACTGGTCAGACAATTAATTTAAATTCCGGTGATCTTTCTATCTCAGGAGCTGGTGCGGTCAACTTAAATCCAACAGCAACTTCAAGTTTTACTTCAGCTGGAGCTCTTACCTTAGATGCAGGCACAACACTTAATTTAGGAACAAGTAATGCAACAGCAATTTCACTAGGAAAATCAGATAACGTTGTAACCTTGAATGGTTCTATGACTGTTCCAAATTATGTTGATTTCACTTCTACTTCTAATCCAACTTACAGTGAGGGTAGATTGTTTTATGATGATGAGGTAAAAAGTTTAGCGTATTATAATAATTCTGCAGACGTAACTGTAAACATAGGACAAGAAAACTTAATTAGAGTTCATAATAATAGTGGATCTAATATTTTAAATGGACAAGTCGTTCAAGTTAATGGATCTATTAACGGTTCGATTAATTTACCAACTGTAGGTTTGGCTATTGCAAATGATTTCGATTTAGCTCATGTTTCTGGTGTTGCAACTCAAGACATTGATGATGGAGAATCTGGTTTTATTACCAACTTCGGTATAATTCACGATGTTAATACTTCATCTTTTGCTGAAGGTTCTGATATTTATTTATCTTCAACTATCCCTGGTGGTATCACAAGTACTATGCCGGCATACCCAAATTTTGTTGTTTATTTAGGTTCAGCAGTAGAGTCTGATGCTATTTTAGGTAGTATCTTAATACAAAATATTAGGTTTGCTAATACAGTTCGTAAGCTTGATACGGGATCTTTATCTTTTTCTGGTACAGATGGATTATTAATGCAAGACAACACCAACCTCTTCTGGGACAATTCTACAAAACGTTTGGGTATAGGAGACAATACACCAGCCAAAACTTTCACAATTGGCAACGGAACACCAGGAAGTAATATGTTAGGTATTGATGGAAGTAATGGAACATTAACAACACAAGGAGATATTAATCTAACAACAGGTGGAGGATCTATCACAGCAAGTGGTGGTGGCTTAGCTATTTCAGCTGCAGGTGCATCTAGTCTTTCTACAACAACAGGAGCATTAACTTTATCATCAGCAGGAACAGGAACTGGAGATATTAAAATTGGTACAGGTGGTGCAGGTTCTACAACACCAGACCTTTTTGCACTTGATGTGAAGTCTACTACTGGTGATCCAGCAGGATATGAAGGAGCAATGTATTACAATACTTTTACTAATAGGTTTCGTTGTTATCAAGAAAGTGATTGGAAGGATTGTGATA
>JBAYME010000065.1:0-4096 GCA_041663725.1 Minisyncoccota bacterium
CAGAAAAGGCCAAGTTTTGTTTTGCACAAAAATTCCATCACATAAATCAATTTGCACTAATAGAGAAATACCTCGCACTAATGCAATCTTATTTTTCATATCTTCATAATTTTGTGATAAAACTGCTGGAATTATTTCAATCATAAAAATAGGCGCTAGGCTTTAGGCACTAGGCTCTAGCTTGTTAATTCTTCTAATGTGTCTCTCGTCGCCAGAAAATTTTGTTTCTAAAAAAATCTTTACTGCCTCCTTAGCCTCATCCTCTAAAATGAATCTAGCCCCTAATGATAAAATATTTGCATCGTTGTGCTCTCGAGCTAATCTTACAATTTCTAAATTACCGCCATAATATTCTGCTGCTCGAATGCCTTCTATTTTATTAGCAGACATTTCTTCTCCCTCGCCTGAGCCACCTAAGATTATACCTCTTCGCTCTTCAGGCTCAGGGCCTTCGGCACTTACTACGGCTTCTGCTACTGGTTTTATAAAGTCCGGATAATCATCATTTTCATTTAGTTCAAAAGCACCCTTATCTTCTACTTCGTATCCGAGCTCATTTAAAAAAGAAACTAACTTTCCTTTCAATTCAAACCCCGCATGATCCGCTCCAATGTATATTTTCATAAATAAATTTAAATCTTAACTTCTAATTTTCCCCCAAGGGCATTTGAAAGTTTTTTAAGAAAAGAAAGTGTAGGGTTATAAGTACCAGACTCAAGACGTGAAATTGCAGATTGTTTTGTCCCTAACTTCTTAGCTAAATCTTTCTGCGACATTTTGCTCTCAATTCGCTTTTTTAAGATAGCACGAATAATGGCATATTCTGGTTCTAAATCATCATAGGCTTTATTAAATTTAGGGTTTTTAAGTGCATTATTTAAAACTTCTGTATGTGATACAGGTTCATATTTACCTACTTCATACCAATCTTTAATTTTTTGTTTTTTAATCTTCTTCATATAATATATCTTACCAAAAACCATTATTAAACATTAAAATAAAAGAACCCATTAATAAATAAAACCCAATAAATAAAAACACTATTCCAGTAGTAAAAATCATTAGAATTTTATTACAATTATTTTTTATTTTTACAAGCCATAAAAAATTAAAAGTAATTATGATAAAAACAAAAAACCAGGTTAATTTTGAATAAAATAATTGATAATAAAAAAATATAATTAAGGTAACAATATCTAATAATATTACCATAACAGTACTCCAATTATTTAATTTAATTTGATTATTTTCTTCCATAATTTATTTTATAGTATTTCCTGTTTTAATAACGTGGTCCACTAATGTGTGAGTATACCCCATTTCATTGTCATACCAACCCATTACTTTTACTAAATTGCCCCCCACAACTCGAGTCATTTTCAAATCAGCAATTGAGGCATGAGATTCTCCTAAAATGTCTGATGAAACTAAATCTTCCTCAGTCACTGTAAAAATTTTATGCCAACGAGGATCTAAGGAGGCTTTTTTCAAAATTGCATTTACTTCTTCCGCTGTAGTTTCTTTTTTTGAAATAAAAGTTATGTCTACGATTGATCCATCGGGCACAGGTACTCTCATTGAAATACCATCGAAAAGTCCGGTCAATTCTGGAAAGGCTTTAGTCACTGCAATTGCAGCACCTGTCGAAGAAGGCACAATGTTTTGTGCTGCGGCTCGTCCTTCGCGAAAATCTTTTTTATTAGGTCCATCCACAATACTTTGTGAAGCAGTATATCCATGAACTGTATTTAATAAGGCTTTTTCAATTCCTAAGGCCTCATGTAAAATTGCAATGAGCGGGCTCGCGGCATTCGTCGTACAAGAAGCATTCGAAGTAATATCAGAAGTTCCAAATTTTTCTTCATTTACTCCAAGTAAAATAGTTTCTCCTTTTACTTCGTCTTGCCCTGAGGAATTCGAAGGGTCTCCGTTTTTAGCGGGAGCAGAAATTACAACCTTTTTTGCTCCAGCCTTTATATGTAAATTAGCTTTGTCGTATGCAGTAAATAGACCAGTTGATTCAACGACAACGTCAACTCCTAAATCTTTCCACGGAAGCGTCGAGGGATCCTTCTCTGCTAAAACTTTTACTTTTTTTCCATCAATAATTATTTCCTGTCCTTCTGTTTTTACTTCATGATTCCAATTTTTATAGACAGTATCGTACCTTAAAAGATAAGCCATATTAGCAACATAACCTAAATCATTTACCACTACTATCTCAATATCTTTATTGTCCCAAGCAATTTTCAAAAATGCCCGACCAATTCTCCCAAAACCATTAATACCCACCTTGATTGTTTTTGCCATATTTATATATTATTTAATAAATTTTAATACCTATATTATAGCATTCCCTATAAAAATAAAAAATGATAGTATATAATTATGAAAATCCATAGATTCATAGACAATTTTGACTTATCCAAAGAAGAACTTGAAATAGACGGCAAAATTGCTCACCAGATTATCAATGTCCTTAAACTAAAAGTCGGAGAAAAAATTGAACTCTCGGATGGAAAACATATATCAGCGATTGCACATATATGTAAAATTGATAAAAAATATGTTTTGGTAAAAATAGATGCCCCACTTCGCCTAGGTTTCGCAGAGCAAGATAGTACAAAGAAGGTGAACCTTTTTTGCGCTATCTTGAAAAAAGAAAACTTTGAGTTAGTCGTACAAAAAACTACTGAATGTGGTGTATCAAAAATAATTCCAATAATTTCTAGCCACACAATAAAAACAGGATTAAATTTAGAACGTATAGAAAAAATAGCTAAAGAAGCTTCTGAGCAATCTGGTAGAAATACTATTCCAGAAATTATAGAACCAACAAATTTTGATGAAGGTTTAAAATTAATAAAAAAAGATGATTTAAATATTTTATTTAACTCATCAGGAGAATATTCTTTTCAAATACACGCATATTCGCCTACTGGCGAATTGCTATGCTCGGCTCGCCAGCCTGCGCAATTTATTTTAAAAGAACATTCTCTTGATTCATATAAAAACGCTCAAATAAATATCTGGATCGGGCCTGAGGGTGGCTGGACTCCAAAGGAAATAGAAAAAGCTAAAGATTTAAATTTTAAAATAGCGAATCTTGGTACACTCACACTCCGTGGTGAAACTGCAGCTATTATCGCAACCTATTTAATTAAAAATTTGTAATAAAAAAGAGGGAAATATTTTCATATCTCCCTCTTTAGCCATTTTTATTTGGCTATTTTTTTTGCTTCTTCTCCTGTTCTGCTTCCTTAAAATTTTTAAACTTCTTGGTTAGAACAGTCCACTGAACCATCAAGGATACATTGTACCATCTTCTGTAATCACCGAATTTGTGATCAGAATAATCCCAATACCCAATAACTAATGGATTGCTAGAAATCCCAAACTTGAAATTTCTATACGGGTATGTAATATCGAGTCTCGGTGCAATAACAAGCCTTTTAGTTTCAAAAAATCCATCACTTGTTCCCAATGTATTGGAAACCTTCCCTCCAAAAAACCATTCGGAATACTTATTGTAGTCAGCCTTAAAGAAAACAATCGCATCCGCACCAATACCAATCATTCGTCCAAAACTGCCACCAAATGGATACGTTTTGTAAGCAATACCTAAACCATTGTTTCCCTTAGAAAAAGGAATTGACAGGTTAAGACTTAAATATTGTGGTCTAATCTTTTTTGACCCGGGGGTAAAACGTACCCCGCCGCCAATGACAAATCCACGGTTGGCATCAATATTTAAAGCAAAATCAGGTAGAAGGAAAAGTTTTTTTTCATTACTTTTTTCTACTTTAATTTTTACTTCTTTTTCTTTTTTTACACCAGAATTGTCTTTTCCTGTAAAAAGATCATCTTGTTGAGCAATTGCAACATTCGTTAAAAAGATAGCAATAGCTACCATAAAAATTAATTTTTTCATAGCTGTTTTGGGTTTTAAATTATTTATATAATATTATTTAATTTCGGAGATTTACTTTTGAATTTGAATTTTTTTAAAGTATTTTGTGCTAAAATATTTCTATGAAAAAAATTTAGGAAAGCATTTTAATGATAGTAATCGCAAAGAATTAGAAATTCTTTTAAA
>JBAYME010000066.1:0-4062 GCA_041663725.1 Minisyncoccota bacterium
ATTTATTTTTTAATGTTCAACCTCCATTTCAGGGTACAAATATTACTTTTTTTGTAAAAAGATATTTTTGGAAAGCTAAACTAGTAGGATTTAAAGAAGGAGATGATAATTCAGTAGCTAAGAAAATTATAGAATTTGTAGAAAATTCTGAAAATAATTATCCTTATTGTTCTAGATACTCTTTTTGGGGTCCTAATAGTAATACATTTATTCAATGGGTTTTAAATAAATTTCCAGAGTTTAAAATAAAACTTTCTTGGAAATATATTGGTAAAGAGTTCAAGATATAGATATCAGAAATTTTATATCTCCCAATGAAACAGAAGGAAAAGGGAACACCTCATCCCATTTAATAGTTCGTAATTCATCGTACCAAGCGAGCAGATAGAAATAACCTTATTTTATAAGGGTTCTTTTGTGTTTTGATTGACTTTTTAACCATAATGTGCTATACTTTATTGGTATTTTTGTACTTTGAAATTTGGTTTAATTGTTTAAGAATTATTGAGTTCTCTTAGTTTCTTTATGGAGATTGAGAGAACTTAATAAAATCAGTATAAACAATTAAAAATCAAAGAAAATGAAAACAAAATTTAACATGCTTATCCTTATTGGGGTGGCTTTATTCTTTTTAGCTCCCATTTACCAGACATTAGATGAGGTGATTAAAAATGTTCCTGGAGATGGAAAAAGAATTTATGGAGATAATCCAATTTTCAAAAATCTTTTGGGTATAAAAACTCAAAATTATTTTAAAATGGATGGACAATGGGAATATTGCGGGACAAAGATACAAGTAGCTCCTTGGATGCAAAAAATAGGAGTTAATAAATTTGTATATTCAGGCGGAGGAATTTATAACGATAATTCCTCTAAAAAAGAAATCATATTGGTATATTTTTTGAGATTTCTTATCAAAATAATAATACCTTTAATTTTCATTGCTCCAGGATTTTATTTTCAGTTTCAAAAAAACTGAAAAATTAACCCACCAGTAGAAAATCTACTTCGGTGGGTTTTCTATTTTATGTGAACATGCGCACATTGTGAACTATATATAGTGGTTAGCAGGGTGGGGTAATTACTTATTCATTAAATAGGTTCGAACATCACCCCAAGTGCGGAGCAAAGTAGAATACCTTTATTTTATAAGGGTTATTTCTCCTACCTTAATAGAAGTTCGAACCTGTGGTAAAATAGATTTATGGAAAAAATAACACACCAAGGAAAAATAATTGAAGTTGTTCACAAAGAAGTTAAGCATAATAACAAAACTCAAATATTTGAATTTGCACGTCGTTCTCCAGGTGCTCGTTTGATAATTCCAAAAGGAGAAAAAATAATTTTAACAAAAGAATGGAGACATGAAATAAATGGATATGATTACAGGCTTCCAGGCGGTAAGGTTTTTGATTCACTTAATGAGTACAACAATGCATTAGAACAAAAAATTGATATAAGTGAATCTGCTAAAAATGCAGCTATCAAAGAAGCAAAAGAAGAGGTTGGTATTCAAGTAAAAGAGATTTCATTTTTTCATAAGTCAGTTTGTGGAGCGACTGTAGTTTGGGATTTATTCTACTTTGTAGTGAATGATTTTATTGAAACTAGTCAGGAGCTAGAGGATGGAGAAGATATAACAGTTGAATTAGTTGATTTAAACAAAGTAAAAGAAATGTGTTTAAGTGGGGAAATTGGTGAAGAACGTAGTGCTCTTGTAATAATGCGTTATTTAAATAATCTTGAAAATTAATATTTTTCCACAATATTCATTCGAACATCACCCCAAGTGCGGAGCCAGATTTTAAACCATATTTATCAATGGTTGTTTTGAGGAGGTTAGTAGAAGTTCGAACCTGTGGTAGAATATATATATATATATGGAAGAATTTTCAAAAATTGAAGATAAAGAAGAAGTTCCGCAGATACATTCTAAAACTGGTATATCTCAAGATTACGCTAACCAAATAAATGGCGCTGTTTCTTCATTTAATAGGAAAGGCCTAAGTCTTCTAAAAGACAAATTAAAAGAAAGACCTTTTCATATTAAAAAATATGAAGAAGCATTTTCGGAATATAAAAATATTGTTAATGAAAAAAATAGAGAAGGTATTCAAAAATTAAATGAGCTTTCTTTACGTATGAATGATATATTAAAAGACCCAGATTCAATCAATGAAGATTCTTTTCGTGATACATGTAATGAAATATATTCTATAATCTACGGAGATAGAAGTATAGAAATTTAATTATTTTTGATAATACTCATTCGAACATCCGCCTCGGCCTCGCCCGCCTAGCCGTCTAGGCTGGCCTTGGGCGAGACGGGTCACCCCTCCCCAGAGGCGAGCACGGCAAGTGCGGAGCATCGCAAAAGCTTTACAGCTCAACATAAATATGTTATTGTCCAGACAGTAATGTAGTTTTTTGACAATGGGTTTTGGTTAATTTGTTTGGTTTATTGAGTCTCTTTCTTGTCCGCCTTTGGAGGAATGGAGGTTCTGCAAACTAAACAATCTATAAACTAAAAACCACTATTATAAAAAAAAAGAAAGTATTAATCATTGACAGCGACTCTTTGTTTGCTGAGCAAATGAAACAGTCATTAGAAAAATATCCTCTTCTTGAGGTTTTAATAGCACAAAACGAAAAGGAAACAATGAATGCTGTGAAAAAAACAAACTTCAATCTTATTATTTTAGATTTATTACTGCCAGATAAATTTTTGACTGATAAAGAAGAAATAAATAATGAAACTAATTTTACGGAAATACAATCAAGTTTTGTTATTTTTAATAAAATTATCACCGCAAGGGAGGATCAACCGTTCTTTTTCATTTATAATGAAAATCCAAAAATAAAAGGTGTTTATGAAGCTGTTACGTTTATGAGTAACGGTTTCCCTTTTTGCAACAGAAACAATATGTATCTTAGAAAACCAATAAAGCCTGAAATGATTATTTTTGAAATTCAATAAAAAAAGTACTAATTCTTAAAACAAATTATTATGGATAATTTTCGAATTAAATTAAAAACTAAGCCTCATACTCGGCAAGCCTATACATTTTCAGCTAATGTAGATGCAGAAATAGTAGGGAATAACGAAGGATTGTTTATAAACGGCAGAAAAGTTACGGATATTTTTTACAATGGTATCCAAATGAGACTTTATGTCTTAGGTGACTTTACTACTCATAAAAAAAACAATAACGCTGAAAAAGGTATGGAGTATCATTTCCTTTTTGAGGAAAATGAAAATGACTTAAAGCTTTCATTCGATGAATTAAACTCAAAATTACAGGAAGCATTTATCTTGTCATTGTAATTGTTGTATTACAATATTAGATAATAAAAGACCTAACCAATTCAATGGGAACGGTCTTTTTTTTATTTACCCACACCGCCCAACTCCCTAATATACAAAAGCCTAGAATACATTCCATTTATATACTCATAGTCAGAGAATATGGTTATAATAATCTCATGTCCTGGGAGCAAATGTATTACAACTTTACACCACAACACAAACATGTTATTGTAAAAATAATAATGTAGTTTTTTGACAATGGGTTTTAATTGGTTTCCAGAGTAGATTTATATCTTTTGTGGTAACCAATTAAATATAAATAAAATGGAAAATAACTATAAAAAATTAAATGAATTGAGTTTTGAAGAACAAGCAAAAGTTAGAAAAATTTTTTTGGACGCTGGTCAAAATATAGAAGATTTTTATTCTACTGAGGAATTAATAAAATCTGAAGGCTTCATAAAATTTGAAGAATCTATAAGCTTGCTTGCAGCCGAACTTGAGCTAAAGGTTATAGAAGATAATAAAAAAAGAAATCTATGTTTGAACAAAAAAGTCATTGCTTGTATCTCAAGTAACTTTAAAAGGGATGATTATACAGAAAAAGTTATTAAATTTATAAGAGAAAATGGAACTTATGTTAACTTTGATCGTGCTGAGAAAGGGTATATTATTTCAGAGATTGATGACCAAGACAAGTATTCAGAAGGGTATAAAGATTGTACTGGAATTATTGTGGTTGGTAGAAATAAACA
>JBAYME010000067.1:0-3969 GCA_041663725.1 Minisyncoccota bacterium
CAATTGTATATTATTCCGTTATTTTTAGCCTGATGATTATTCTGGCCGTGTCTTAAGAAAAAATATCTGTTTTTGAGGTTGGGTTTCATACGTTAAAAATATTTATTACTTTGAGCAATTTTAATACCCTCCCGTGTATGGTCCAGTGCCCCACATAGGCAATAACCATAAGGGTTAATTGAGTTATAACTCTAGTATATCACACAGGTAACCGGTCGGGTAGTTCCTTGGAAAAAATGAGACAAATGAGACACTATAAAAAGGAAATGTTTCGTGTCTCAAATAACAAGATTATAAATAATGTTTAGCAAAAATCATTCCTTCTTCTCTTTATTATTTCTAATAATTTCTATCATTCTTTTAAAATTATCTAGAGTTTTTTTCGCGTCCTTAGATCTGATTTTTTGTTTATAATATTTCATTAAATCGAAATGGCAATATCTTATTTGCTGGCCACTACCGCAAAAGCACGGCCAGTGTTTTTTGACCTTCTTTTTTGTTAAATATTCGATAAACTTATAAACTACTTTGACGTCATCGGTTCCTAATATGTTTTTATAAAAGTTAATCGCCCCCATGAGTCCGTGAGCATGTGCATTATCTTTATTCTGCCCACCGCTTGCTTCGTATTCAATCTGCCAATGGAAAAACGGCTCTACAAAAAATTTAATAAAATCGATAACCGTTGATTTCTCTTCGTTCCAATAAAGAAAAACTTCATCTCTAAGACAAAGACAAGCACTGCCATCATTTTCAAAATGCCTGTCTGGAATTAAAGGAATTTTACCTCCAACCTCATACAACTTTGGAATTTCGTGAGGAAAATTATGAGGAACTACTATGTTAATTGAATAACTGTTTAGAATTATCTTCTTGTCGTCTTTAATCCTTATTGTTCCCTTAATGTTAACTAAATTATCAACAACCAAAACAATCAGAGTAGGATACTCTTCATCAATTTTTTTCTTGAATAAATCAAATAATTCCTTATTTTTAAGATGCCAATATTCCATACTATATGTCTAGCCACGGTTTTGGACCAGTTGTCTGGTTTTGACTTTCGCTAAAGAAGCTGGCCTTGTTAGATTTATTATCATCATCGACTGGGCCAAAAAGCTCTTCCCATTTGTCTTCTTCAATTAATTTTTTAGCCTTTGATGCTGCTCCAGATAGAGCATCCTTAATGTAACTATCAAACAATAAGCTCAAGTCGTTTCCAGAATTAGCTGGATCTTCAACGGCAATATTATCTATATTAGAGCTTAGCTCTTCAAAAAAGGCTTTTAAACAATTATCTAATCCGTCTTTATCTTTCTTGTCATCCAAAACTTTAACAACGAGAAGCTCCAAGACAAACGTCTTAACATCTATCAAATATATACTTTTCCAAATTTTAGCCAATTTTATTATTTTAACGAGCCCACTATCCTTAATATGGCTAATATGAACATCTAGATTAGTCTTCAGGCGATTTTTATCACCGGTTGATTGATATAGAAAAGCATCGCTTTCAGAATCATCAACAAATCTTCCAGGAACAACATCTATATGAAAGTCTAACTTTTTGTCTGTACTCTGCAATCGTAAGGCCGATTTTTTAGGAACAACAAAGTATTTATTTTCAAAAGCCTTCTTAACATTATTAAAAATGTCCTCTAGGTTATCACCCGCAGAATCATCATCATGCTTGAAATAACACGTAATGTCTAAATCATAACTAGCCTTAATCATGGTCTCCTTCTTGTAAGAGCCGGCATATCTTACAACTGGATTACTCTCAAATGTATCTGAAATTATTTTTTCGACATTAGCCTTTTCTTCTTGCATCGCTTTAACTTCTTGAGAGTCCTTGGATAAACCCTCCTTTTGTAATATTTTCTCTAAGTATTCTTCTGGTTTCATATTTTTTAATTTATTGTTAATGAATATTTAAATTTATCTTTATTGGACGTATTATAAATTTTTAATCTTGGATCGGAGTTCTTATTTAAAGCTCTGCCGCATATAATTGCAACAGGAGCTGGCACGGCAGGAAAGACATCAATACTTTTTAAACCCCTGTGTTTATTTTTTATTTCGCTTATAGCTGTAGAATATTCTTTTTCAAAATTATACAAATCAGCTTCAGCTCTTAAAAAATTATAATTAGGATTATCAACAGATAGTTCGTAAATATAATAATCTTTAATGAACGTCTCCGGTAAAAGATTTTTATCTATGTGTCCAGACAAGGATAATAATAATGCCACTTTATCCTTATCGGAACCTTTATTTATTAATCTAAACCTATAAACTGCTTCGGGCTTTGCCTTTTTCCATTCCCAGCATTCTCCGTCCCTATGCCTCTGGAATATTTTAGTTTTTATTTTGTTATCTAATTTTGATCCCAAAAACATTAAGAGGGGCATGGGTCCTATTCCAAAAATTGATACATGCTCTATTTTCTCCCTCTTCAAGTCTGAATAAAATTTACCTAAGGTCTCTTCTATTTCCTGACTTTTCGACTTCCAATAAGTCTTATCGTTCTTTCCGCTATTTTTAGTAAAATCAATCTCTTCCTGTTTCTCTTCACAGGGAATCAAATTTTCTTTCATCAAAGCAACTACTATATCTTGTGTGGACAGCCTTACCTCTTCCTTATTTATATTAGCAACCATCTTTAAGACTTTCGTTTGCCTGCTAGAATCGAAACTTGTTGATAGTCTAATTCTGTTCTCGTGTTCTCTTTTTCTATTTTTAAGATATCCGACATCGTAATATTGAACCTGTTCTTTTTTATCAATTTTTTCATGACAATTAGGACATGCCAATAATAGGTTATCGACATTATTTTTTTCTATCTTTTTCTTGATTCCTCTTGGACCACTTTCACTAAAAGCATAAATATGTGCCTTTTCGCCCCAATTTATATCCTTTCTAGTTATTTTATCTTTAATAACTAATTCGTTACATAATTCACATCTACCAGCAGTTTTAGCGTATAACAATAGCTTCACATTCTCATCAATGCCACGCCCATTTTTAATCTCTACGGCTTCAGCCTTTAATAATTCTTCTTTTATATTCTTCATATTATTTAAAAATCAATATTGGAGGGGTGGAGCATTTTACACCCCACCCTTATTACTCATCCTCTCGGAGGAAAAGGATCTCTCTTGGGAGAAATCGTATTGCGATATTGAATTTTTCCATCCAAACCCCAAACAATGACTTCTCCTCCTCCACCTCTCTCGCATCTGTTTCTGGCGTCGCTGTAAGCTAAGTCTTGAGTGCGATGGCTAGAAACTAGAACACCGCCCTTAAGTTTAACTTCCCATAATCCAGTTGCCGGATTCTTGATTACATAATAATCCATGCTATTGATTTTTTATTAAATATGGTATACTTTAATAAAGTCCTTATAAAACTGCCAATCTGGCGGTTTTTCTTTTTTAAATAAACCATATATGTTAATTATAACTAACAATTTAGCATTCCTCCATTGTCGACATTTATGTTAAGATTCATATCGATCATTTGAATGAACCCCATCAATGAACTAAATACTAAAAAGCTCTCCCTATTATTAGGGATAAGCTTTTTAATACTCGGCTTATTCTTTTTTAATTCCTTATTCATGATTATATTTTATCATAGGTACTAATTCTTTTTCACAACCATTAAAATAACTCCGTTTATCATATAATTATCGTCTTCATGAATTACTATCGGAGGAATTTCAGACGTTGATTCAGAAACCAATCTTATTTCATTTTCGCCCCTATAAAACCTTTTCATGTTGGCAACCCCATCAATAACCGATAAAACGTAATCACCATCTTCAGGATTTCTATTTCTGCAATCTACAATAACATAATCCCCATCTTCAATTGATTTTCCTTTTATATTGGCCATATTTAAGGATGATCCGATAGCCCTAACAACAATCAATCCATCTGAACTCTTTCTTTCAGCTATACGAGGAGAAAC
>JBAYME010000068.1:0-3958 GCA_041663725.1 Minisyncoccota bacterium
CTACTACCAGGAAGACTGCTAAAAAAATAAATATTTTAACTGATGCAGTGAAAAGATATGAAAATCAAATTTCGATAGAGCTATGCACAAAAGTAATGGATTCCATTTCTATTTTAATTTCTTCTTTATCAGGCGGTGAGACAGAGGAAGTTGTAGATATTTATCCAACAAAACAAGAGCAAAGAACTATTTCAGTTTCAGTAAGTTATATAAATAAAAGACTTGACTCAAATTTTTCAAAAGAAGATATTGAGAGTGTTTGGCAGAAATTAAGCTTTGAATACAAAGAGAAAGGTGGCAATTTTGAAATCAGAATTCCATTTTTAAGAATGGATTTAGAGAATGATTATGATTTGGTTGAGGAAGTAATTAGAATACTGGGTTATGATAAATTGGAAGAAAAACTCCCTGAGGTAAAAACTGAAGCAAAAACAAACGAAATTTTTTACAAAATGCTTTGGGCTAGAAATAAATTATTGGAAGATGGTTATTCTGAAGTGATGACTTATGCTTTTCGAGATAAGGGGGAAGTAGAAGTTTTGGCTTCGGCTTCTGATAAAAAGTTTTTGAGGACTAATTTATCTGATGGCTTAAAAGAAAGTCTAAAGTTAAACCAATTAAATTTACCGTTACTTGATTTGAAGGAAGTTAAAATTTTTGAAATAGGAACTGTATTTTTGAAAGATAAAGAAGAGCTACACGTAGCTTATGCTGATAAAAAAAATATTGTAGAAGTAACCTTAAATAAATTTTGTGAAGCAAATAACTTTCAGTCTTCGCTAAAAAATTCTAGCGCCTTCGCCCAGGGAGACATATGGCAGGGGGCCCACGACGCTTTGAATTTTTCATCGAAGACCTCAGTATTCAAACCATGGTCAATTTATCCATTTATGTATCGTGATATTGCCGTTTGGGTACCAGAAGGAGAGGATGCAGAGAAATTAAAAAAAATACTTATAGAAAATGGTACTGATCTATTAATAAAGGAACCAAGTTTGTTTGATTCCTTTACTAAGGATGGCAAAACCTCGTATGCTTTTAGGCTTGTTTTTCAATCTTTCGATAGGACTCTTGTAGACGAAGAAATAAATCAAATAATGGACAAAATAGGCCATAAAATAAGCGAAAATTCAAGCTGGCAAATTCGTTAAAAACTAGTTTTTTACTCTTATTTTTGCTATAATGTATTAAGCAAAGATTATTTTGCTATTCCGCCAAAAGGCGGATAAATATTTTTTATTTAAATTATGGCTAAAGAAAAAGAGATAAAAGACGGACATCATTATGGAGCTTCTGATATTTCTGTATTAGAAGGATTAGATCCAGTCAGGCGTCGTCCTGGAATGTATATAGGTACAACTGGCCCAGAAGGCTTACACCATTTAGTCTGGGAAATTTTTGATAACTCTCGCGACGAAGCTATGGGTGGTTTTTGTGATGATATTGAGGTAGTGCTTTTGCCCGGTAATAGAATAAGAGTAGCAGACAATGGGCGAGGTATTCCTATAGATATCCATAAAAAAACAAAAGTTTCTGCTTTGGAAACTGTAATGACAACATTGCATGCAGGAGGAAAGTTCGGTGGTGAAGGATATAAGGTTTCCGGAGGGCTTCATGGAGTAGGAGCCTCAGTAGTGAATGCTTTATCTATTTATTGTAAGGCTGTCGTGCATAAAGATGGGGGAGCTTATCTTCAAGAATATTCTCAAGGAAAGAAAAAAAGTGCAGTTAAAAAAACTGGTTCTTCAAAGTTACACGGAACTATTATGACATTTGAGCCAGATGTAGAAATTTTTAAAGATATTAAATTTGATTTTAATACAATAGTTAGTCACATTCGACAGCAAGCTTATTTAGTCCGTGGTCTTAAAATTTTAATAATTGATGCTCGTACTCATGAAGGAAAGATAGACGACTCAGATGTTTTTTATTTTAGAGAACTAGGATTTGAATTACCATCAGTTTCTTTTTATTTTGAAGGAGGGTTAATTTCTTTAATCAAATATTATAATAAATTTCAAAAACCAATTCATAATCATATTTTTTATGTTCAAAAAGAAGTTGATGATGTTAATGTTGAAATTGCATTACAATATGTAGATGACATTGTAGACAGAATGATTCCTTTTGCTAATAATATTTACACAGCTGAAGGAGGTACTCATTTAACTGGTTTTAAAACTGCTCTGACTAGGACATTAAATACTTATTGTAAAAAGAATGAAATGATGAAAGAGTCAGAAGGTGGTTTTACTGGAGATGATGTATTAGAAGGTTTAACTGCTGTTATATCAGTTAAATTACGAGAGATTCAATTTGAAGGACAAACTAAAGCAAAACTAGGCAGTGTTGAGGCTCAAAGTGCTGTAAATTCAGTTTTTGGAGAAGCATTTGCTATATACTTAGAAGAAAACCCAGATGATGCAAAAGCTATGATAAATAAGTCTATTTTGGCATTAAAGGCTAGAAAAGCAGCCAAAGCAGCTAAAGATTCAGTTCTAAGAAAAGGTGCACTTGAGGGTATGACATTACCTGGTAAATTGGCAGATTGTCAAAGCAAGAGCGCAGAAGAATCAGAGTTATTTTTAGTTGAGGGAGATTCTGCTGGAGGTTCAGCCAAGCAAGGACGAGACAGACGAACTCAAGCAATATTACCTCTTAAGGGAAAAATTTTAAATGTGGAGAGAGCCAGGATTGATAAAATGCTTGCTTCTAAAGAAATCAAATCTTTAATTATTGCCCTCGGTGCATCAATTGGAGACACTTTTGATATTTCTAAAATGCGTTATCATAAAATAATTATTGCGACAGATGCCGACGTTGACGGTGCTCATATTCGTACACTTCTCTTGACTCTTTTTTATAGATATTTTAAGCAAATTATTGAAGCAGGATATATATATATTGCTCAACCTCCTCTTTATAAAATAAAGAAAGGAAAGCAAGTTGATTATGCTTATTCTGATGAAGAGAAAAATAAAATTATAGGTAAAGGGGCAGATGTGGTTGAAATACAAGAAATAGAAAGTGCAGAGAATGAAGAGGCAGAAGGTTCTGACCTTAATGAAGAGAAAGAAAATAAAACTAAAAGTAACAAAATTCATATTCAAAGATATAAAGGTCTCGGAGAAATGAACCCAGAAGAATTGTGGGAAACTACCATGGATCCAGAATTTCGAATTCTTAAAAAAGTAGATATTGGAGATGCCGAAGAAGCTAATAAGATTTTTGATATTCTTATGGGCTCCGAAGTCCCTCCTCGTAAATCTTTTATTCAGTCTAATGCAAGGTCTGCAGAGATTGATATCTAGTAATGGAATTTAGTAAGATAACACAAAAATATTGGCAAGAAAAAGATTGGCAGGATTTAGAAAAAGTTCAAAGTGTGGACGATTTATTTTCTGTTGCTGAAAAGATTATTGGACGAATGGATAAACCTTTTGTGCAAGTTTGTGGTCCGATAGCCACTGGCGGACTAGGATCAGTAGAAGAGAATTTAAATGTTTTTAATGATGCAATAAAAAAACTACAAAAAGAGGGCTTGAATGTGTTTGATCAAATACCCTTTGAAATACCAATGCAAGTTTTAAAGAAAAAATTTACTCCAGAAAAAATAGGTAAAGATATTTTAAATAATTTTTATTTACCAATATTCAACTCTGGTTTTGTTTCTACTTTTTATTTTTTACCAACTTGGCAAACTTCCTTAGGTTCAAAATGGGAACATGAAGAAGCCTTAAAAAAAGGTATAAAAATAGTCTATCTTTAATTATTATATACAATTTATATTACTTACAATATAAGAAGCGGCCGCTTTGTATATTGTAAATAGAAGTTTATGTCAGATTTATGTTATGCAAAATAATTTATGATAAAATATAAATATGTATTACAAAGGATATAAAGTAGGTTCTATTGAAAAGGAATTACTTAAATTAATTTTAAATGTAAAAGATAA
>JBAYME010000069.1:0-3686 GCA_041663725.1 Minisyncoccota bacterium
TGATAAAATAATTAGAGGAATGAAGAAACTGGAATAGGTACCTAAAAAAACAAAAGTGGTTCTTTTGGGTTTGACTTATAAAGCTAATGTGGCCGACATAAGAGAAAGTCCTTCTATAAGAATAAAAGAAATTTTGGAATCTTTAAATATCCAAACAGAGACGTATGATCCTTACATTAAAGGAAAGTATAATTGCCTTGAAGATGCAGTAAGCGGAAAACAGGCAATTATTATAGGTACGGCTCATCAAGAATTTGTTAATGGTTTGCCAATAATATTGTCTAATTCAAAAGTGAAAGTAGTGGTAGATGGAAGAAATTGTTTAAATAAAGAAGAAATTCAAAAATTAAATATAATTTATAAAGGAATAGGAAAATAAATGTCAAAAACTGGAAAAATTATACAAAGTCAAAAAAGTCGCGGTTTAGGTATATTCTCAGCTTCTTTTAGTCGAGTATTAAATGCTATTTGTAGATATTTTCCGATGTATCCCTTTTTAAGGGTTGTAATCCAAAAGACTAGAGGTGTTTCTATTGGAAAAAATATATTTATTGGTGCAGAAGTAATGTTTGATGAAGTATTTCCAGAAAACATAATTATCGAAGATGATGTGACTATAATAGCCAGAAGTACAATTTTGTCGCATTCGTTTTACCCTACTCATTTTAGAAAAGTTCTTAAGGAAACAAAAAAAAGAACTGTTTTAAAAAAAGGCTGTTATTTAGGTATAGGTGTTACAGTAATGCCAGGAGTTATAATAGGAGAGTATGCTATTATTGGTGCTGGATCAATTGTAACCAAAGATGTTCCGCCATATACCATATCGGTTGGCTGTCCAGCAAAAGTAATTAAAAAATACAACCATACAGATTTAACAATTTAATATGAAGGAAAATAATCAAAAAATAATAGTTTTTTTGCCAGCTTATAATGAAGAAGAAAAGATCGTATCAGTGATAAAGGCAGTTCCTAAAGAGATTTGTGGATGCAAAGTGGAAATATTAGTGGTTAATGATGGATCTAAAGATAAAACAAAAGAATTGGCTAAAAAGTCAGGAGCAATAGTGGTGTCACATTTACAGAATGAAGGTGTAGGAAGAGCATTTCAAACTGGCTTGGAAGCAATTTTAGAAATGGGAGCAGATATCATGGTTAATATAGATTCAGATGGGCAATTTTCTCCAAAAGAAATTACTAATATGGTTAGACCAATAATAGAAGATGGTGTTGATTTTGTTGTAGGTGACAGATTTATTAATGAAAAATGTAAATTGAAAATGCCCAAAAATATGCCCCAAGTAAGGTATTACGGCAATTTGCTTATGGCAAAACTAATTAGTTTTTTGGTTAAACAAAAGTTTAACGATGTGTCATGTGGTTTTAGGGCTTATTCAAAAAAGGCATTATTGATGCTTAATTTGACTGGAAAATTTACGTATACTCAGGAATCTTTTATTGATTTAGCTTCTAAAGGCCTTAAAATTCAAACGGTGCCGGTTAGCGTAAAATATTTTTTAGAACGTAAATCCAGGGTAGCTAATAATCTTTTCTATTATACTTTAAACACTTTGAAAATAATTTTAAGGACGTTTAGAGATTATAAACCACTAGTCTTTTTTGTTTATATTAGTATTATTCCATTAATTATTAGTGTTGTTTCTGGATCGTTTTTGTTAGTACATTACTTGTACACTAAATCTTTTACTCCTTATAAAATAATCGGTTTCATTTTTATATATTTTTCTGCTTTTACTTTTATTTTATGGGCGTTGGGATTTTTAGCCGATATGTTTACTAGAATTAGATTAAATCAGGAAAAAATTTTGTTTTATGAAAAGACAAATTATTTAAATAATTATAGAAACAGGCAATCTGAAAACAACAAGGATTTGAAAATTTTTAATAATAGATAATTTATTTATCTTAAACATTGATGAACTCTGGAACATTGTTTTTAATGTATCCAACAATGGCTTTTTTATCAAAAGTATTTGCTATTTGAAGAGTTTTATTTACTAATGTTTCAATTTCTTTTTTATCCATAATTGTGGAGTTTTCATTTGAAACAAAAAGTTTTTCATAAAGGGTTTTACTTAAATTTTCATTATCAGTTAAGGTTTCTTCATACATTTTTTCACCTGGTCTTAGTCCTGTAAAAACTATAGGAATTTCCTTTTCATTATATCCATGAATTTTTATTAAATTTTTAGCTAAATCTAAAATTTTAATAGGTTTACCCATGTCTAAAACAAAAACATTTCCGTCGTCTATAGTAGCAGATTTAATTACTAATCGAGCAGCTTCTCTTATTGACATAAAAAATCTAGTAATTTCTGGATGAGTAATAGTAATTGGTTTTTTATCTTCTATTTGCGATAAAAAAATAGGAATTACGCTACCCCTAGATCCTAGTACATTACCAAATCTGGTTAAAATAAATTTGGTATTATTTTGATTTTTATTTAAAGATAAAATAATTTTTTCAGCAATTCGTTTAGATGCTCCCATAATGGATGTAGGGTTAACCGCCTTATCGGTTGACACTAAAACAAATTTTTCGACTTTAGCTTTAATTGAAGCAAAAGCACAATTATAGGTTCCAATGATATTGTTTTTTAAAGCTTCATCGGGATAATTTTCCATTAAGGGTAAATGTTTATGAGCGGCAGCGTGAAAAACTATGTTTGGCTTAAATCTATTTATTTCATATTCTAATTTGGTTTTATCTTTGATATCTCCAATAACATACGTAAATCTAGGATCTTTTCCTACTTTTTGAATTAAATTATGAATAGAATTTTCACCATGACCAAAAGCAATAACTTTTTTTATTGGTAATTGAAGTAGTTGGATAAAAATTTCTGATCCAATAGATCCACCGGCTCCAGTTACAAAAACTATTTTATTCTGATAATAAGAATAAATTTTTTCAATATCGAATCCAACTTCTTCTCTTCCTAATAAATCTTCTGGATTAATATGACGGATTTGTTGATACGAAAAATTGCCGTTAATTATTTCATAAATACCAGGTACTATTTTTATATCGATGTTATCACCATTTTCATTAATGGATGAAATTATTCTGTTAATTAGTTCTTTAGAAGCTGAAGGAATAGCAATAATTACTTCATTAATATTGAATTTTTTAAAAATAGAATTTATATCTTTAATTTGCCCTAATATTTTACATGTTTTTAATTGTTTGTTTTTTTGACTATCATCGACAAAACCGACAATATTATAAATATTATTAAGTTTAGAATTTGATAATATTTGTTTTACGACCTGTTTACCAGCAGTTCCAGCACCAATTATTAATAAATTTTTCATATTTGGTCTACTATATTGATTAAAGTTTTACTTATGTAAAGAGCGTCATCTCTACTGAGTTTAGAATAAACAGGTAAGCTGATTTCATTTTGATACATGCTGTATGTATTTGGAAAATCATTAATATTATATCCAAGTTTAGTATAAGCAGGATGCATAACTAGTGGAATAAAGTGAACATTGACGGAGATACCATTATCAGCCATTTTTTGGATTATAGTGTCTCTTTGGGTTTCGTTTATATTAGCAATTCTTAGTGGATAAACATGAAAAGAACCGATTTTTAATTCAGAATTAAAGGGTGGTGATATTAGTTTTGAATTATTTTTAAATTCATTATTGTAAATTTCAAA
>JBAYME010000070.1:0-3369 GCA_041663725.1 Minisyncoccota bacterium
AAATGCATATTAAAATATCTCCAGATATAAAAAAGAAATTAGCAGCAGTTATGTATATGGAAAGAAAAAATAAATAAAAAGTAAACCAATAAAAAATAAATCAATAAAAAATAAACATTGACAAACAAATAGAAATAATTTATAATAGATTATAGTAAACATAAAAGATTATACGGCTAACTGAGGGGCCGGAAAGTGAGGAAGGAATAAGATTCTCTCACTAATCACGTTCTTAAATAAGTGGCGTCAAATGAAAAATAAAAATGAAAAGACATTAATATTTTTAGTGAGATTAATAGACCATGATTTTAAGAATTCTAGGAGGTTCTCAACTAAACTGTTTAACTTCAACGGGTTATGGAGAAGAGGTTGAAGACTACCTAGAAATGTAGTGAGTCTTCAGGGGCCCGGTCGGTTGCTTCGCCCAGAAGAGCGTTGAAGACTACCTAGAAATGTAGTGAGTCTTCAGGTCAAAATGAATTTTCCACTTCCCCTATTATGTTGAAGACTACCTAGAAATGTAGTGAGTCTTCAGGACGACATTCCTTTGTTTCCAAAAATCGTTTTGTTGAAGACTACCTAGAAATGTAGTGAGTCTTCAGGTCTGTCTCTTTAACATTGTTGTTGAAGACTACCTAGATATGATAATTGGAAACTTTATGATAGAAAAAAGTAAAAAAACAGAAATAAAAATAGAAGCAGAAACAGAGACAGTTAAAACAGTCAACAAATCTGCAAAATTTGGTCTTATCATTCCAAAAGAAGAGATGGAAAGATTCAACAAGGTTGCAATTGAAGCAACGAATTTTGAAAATCACATTTGGGACATATTAAGAAAATACGACCCGGCAGATTATCTTGTCATGCACAATCAAAAAAGAGGTAAAGATAAAAAATTTCCACCATTACCTAAATATAATCTGTCTAATTATGAGGAGTATATTGGTAAAGATTTTAAAGAGATAGCAAAAGAATTATGTGAAATAATAGGTTCTGGTATTTATGGAACAATAACGAGAGAAGTTGGAAATGAATATTATAAAAATAGATTAGATATTCTCAGACACAAAAGAACTATTTCTATTGTTAGAAAACCTAGAATAAGATTTAGAAACTCAAATATAAAAATTATTAAAAAAGATGACGGATTTTATATTGAATTAAGACTATTTAAGATAATCGATAGAAAAAAACAATCACCTATTATTGCCAAATTATATACAAAAAGACAAGGAAAAGACGTATTACAATTTTTAGAAGAGAGTTCAAAAAGCAACATGGGTCCATGTGGAGGAAAAATATTTAAACAGGATGGAAGATGGAAAATAACCTTATGTCGAAAAGAAGAGATAAAAGAAGCAAAAGAACTTAACAATAATTGCTATGCTGTTGTTTATGCAGAAGATTATTCCGAGAACAAAAATGGTTTGGACTCCTTTTTAAAAATAAAGATATTCGATAAGGAAGAAGAAGAAAAAGGGTGGACTTTTGACATTCCATCTTCTGGATATATTGAAACAATTAAGAGAAGTTATATAAGGGAGCTAAGACAACGTGGCAAAAACTTTTCTACCAGCAATGAGATTATAGCAGCAAAAGGACACGGTAGAGATAGAGCGAATTTGTCAAGATTGCCTAAAAAGAAAAAACACCTTTTGGATAAAAACTATATAGAGAATAAGACAAGAGAAATTATAGATAGAATAACAAAAGACGGTGCATGTAAACATTTATTTATTGAGGATTTAGTAGAGAAAAATAAGAGGTCTCCTAATTCAATGGCGTTTTTTAAAATGGATTTTCCATATTATAAAATGGTAAAAAGATTAAAAGAAAAGAGCAAAGCAGAAGGAATATCTTGCCATACGGTTCCACCAAATGGGGGGATAGAAGATTGGTCATATCTTAAGAAGAGAATTAAAGATTAAAATATAAAAAATAAATAAAAAAATAAAATATAAGAATTAGGACAAAATATGTTAGTTGATGATTCATTAATAGTATTAACATCTGGAGGTGGAGTATCTCTGGGCACAGTACAGTTGGGACAAAAGGTTATTTCTCCAAAGATTGGAATGTTGAATGAAATAGTCAATATATCAAAACAACAATATTCCGGAGATATTTATGTAATATATCTACCGAACGGAAAAGAATTAAAAGTAACCTGTGGACAGAATATCTATACAGAAAATAGAGGATGGGTAACTGTTAGTAATCTTTCTAAAAATGACATTTTATTGTATGGAAAAGATAATATTATTGATATAAAGAGAGAAAAATATAATGGATATGCATATCTAGTTACAATGCTATATGAAGATGGGTTCTATGTTAATGGAGTTAGAGTTAGGTAATTTTTAGAGTAAGGTAGTTTTTAGAGTAAGGTAATTTTTATAATTAGATATTTATAAATATTGATAGTAAAATATGCATTAAATGCACAAGAAAAACGTATAATAATCAAAAATTGCCTTTTTGGTGTAAAATAATATAGAGCAGTTTATTTTGGCACTAATAATATTATAAAATTTTTCTATATGGCGATAATATTGGATAAAAATAGCATGTATAAAAAATCCTTCTTATATAAAAAATCCCTCTTAATTATAATTTTTCTCATATTTCTATGCACAAACATTGTATCTTATCCTACCAATGTCTTTAGCGAAGAAAGTAGGGGGCAAAAGACTAAAGTAAAGCTACCACCTCCAGGAACGGTAATAATTTGGGAAAATGGAAACTATCTTGATGCAATACGAAATGTGACTGGAAGTAACTTAACACATGCAGCAATAGTCCTTTATGAAAAGGAAGTCCCATTAGTATATGAAGCTTCTCGCCCAAATGTTCATAGATATTCATTTAAAGATTATGTAAAAATCATAAAAGACACAAAAAAAAGACTTCCACAATTTAGTGTTCATTTTTTAGAACCTTCTACTCAATACACAAAGGAACAGCTTGTTTCTATGAAGAGATACGCTGATTCTCAACTAGGAAGACCTTTCGGGGTTTCTTCTTATCTACGTGGTGTTCCAATGCAAACCATTCATTGTAGTGAGTATGTTGGGCATATTCTTGCTTCCTCAGGTAGAGTAAAGACAATAGGAGAAAGGGAAACACCAAAAACAATTTGTGACAAAGCTAAAAAATTATAAAAACTGTAAAAATATAGAATAAAATAATTTAAGGAGATTATTATGACCATTAATGAAATGGCTGAATCAGTATTAGAAAAAAATAGAAAAATATCTCCAAAAGAAGAGGTTTTTATTGACCCCGTAACAATAATGCTTATCTGTTCTATTTTATCAATGGTGTTTTCTGCACTTAGAGCATGGATTGCATATAGAAAATCAAAAGAAG
>JBAYME010000071.1:0-3340 GCA_041663725.1 Minisyncoccota bacterium
AAAGAAAGAAAAGAAAAAGGAGAGGATTATAAGTATACCTTTTCTTGGGATGATGTGTTATAATATACTGTTGGTCGACAATTATAAATTAATTTTTTTTAAAAATATATGAATGAAGAAGAAAATGTATTATCTGTAGGAGCAGAGGAAGTTACTTCAGTACCAGAATCTATAGAAGGAACAACACCAGTTGTCGAAGAACAAAAAGTAGAAGAGGTAAAAGAAGATGAGGAAGTAAAAGAAGTAGAAGTTATTGAAGCAGAAAATATTATTGAATAATAATTATAGGGGTGTAAAAACCCCTATTGTGGGATCGTCTAATGGCAGGACGATGGTTTCTGAAGCCATGAATCTTGGTTCGAGTCCAAGTCCCACAACAAGAATTCTCCGTATTGCTTAATTATTATAAAATGATATACTTATGTAAAATGTTATTTACAATAGTATGGAAACAAAAGAATTAAAGTGTGATAATTGTAACAAGGTTACAACACACACAGAACAAAGTTTTTCTATCGGGTTTATAACTCGTTATAGAAAAGCAATTGATTATATATATGCATGTAATATTTGTAAAAAAATCCAAAAAGTTAGGGAGGAAACAACAAATGAAAAAGTTGAAATCTGGGATTAAAAAAAGAATTGTTTTAATACAGGGGACTTTTGATCTAATAAATTGGGGTCATATTAAAGCATTTCAAAAAGCAAAATCACATGGTGATTATTTAATTGTTGCATTAAATTCAAATGAACTGGTAAAGGAATTTAAACACAGAGAGCCTGTGTTGCCCTACTATCAAAAAAAATTCATAATTGAATCTTGTAAGTATGTAGATAAAGTAGTTAAAGCTACAAAATTCAGCCCAATGGAACTTTTAAAAAAGTACGATGTAGATGTTTATGTTATTACACAAGAGTGGAAACATACAAAATCTATTGAAATATCTTATATTAAAAATAAAGGAGGAGAAGTTAAAATATCTCCAAGATTCCGTGGTGTTGTTTGTACATCTGATATTAAAAAGATTCTTTTAGAAGAGGCTAAATTAAAAGAGGAATACAATTGATTGTGTTGCTCTTTTTTTATTTTTTTCAGCTCATGGAGGTGAATCTAAAATTTTCACAAAAAAGCCCCGAAGGGGCTACCTTCGGGGCTTTTTTGTTTATTCTTTTTTATTTAACTTGATTAATAGCATTTTGTTTGATCATTTCATCAACAAGATTTGCTAATTTATCTGCTGAAACAAGAGTTTCACCTTTTTCTATTTTATCAATAGCTTCTTTTTGGTGTTTAATATTCTCTTCGATTTCAGGAATAGCATCATTGTGTTCTTTGATGTTATCGTTAATCATTTTTAAGCATTCTTCTTTATCTTTTTTATAATCTTCAAAATCTGGGTGTTCTTTATCAAGTTTTGATAATTCGTATTCACATACTAATTTATCATGTTCTTGTTCTTTTATACAATTTTTAATTCCTTCGATTTCTTTTTCGTATGCAGATATTTTAGAAAGACGTGGATTTATTAATTCCATTCTTAATGATTCTCTTGCAATAAGTTTAAAATTTGCAACTTTTTCTGATAATGTAGCGTCTTTTTTTGTTTCCATATGATTTTTATATATTTTTTGTTATTTTTTTAATAAATCTTCGAACGACTTTTATATCAAATTTTTTCTTTCCTTGATATGGGAAAGGTGTTTTTAGTATCACGTTAGAAAAAATTGCGAATGATTCTGTTGTTGCTTCTTTTCTAATCATTGATTTTTGATTAGTGGAAGGGTCGAACAAAAATGCATTCCATTTTTTTCCTATTTTTTCTCCTATGACCCAAAAATTAGTGTTAGGTACTCTTATCTTAATAGTTTTTTCATTTGATTTAGTGTCTATTTCACTTCCTAATGGGATTGATAATTTCATTTGTTTTTAAAATTATGTCTAATAATATTCGACTTTTATGATTACGGTGGGTTCATTTTTTGAATCATTAATTTATTTTTTAATTAATAAATGTCCCTTCCATTCTAATTTTTTATAGGATGAAGGGAAGCATTCTTTAAAAAGCCATATCGACCATCTACAGGCTTCTAATTCACTGTTTCCGAATAAATGATGTCCTAATTCATGTAAGATTGAAATTATACTTGGTTTATCAATGTCTATTGTTATTATTTTATGTTTTGGAGTGTAAGAGTATTCATTCCCTATAAGGAATTTTGGTGCTTTCTTTTTTAATAAAGCAGATATTATTTCTGTTAAAATTTCTAAAGAGATAAATTGTTCCCAGTTTTCTTTTTTATTCCAATTTTTCATTTCTACATTTTTCCATATTTTAACAATTTCTATCAATTTTTCATCAAGTATAGGTGGATTTGATAATATTTCTTCTTTTGTAGGGTATTTAATCATCCACATCTCTTAAATCTTTTTGGTTTCTAAATCCCATTCCAATACTATCAAAATATTCATCATTCATTTTTCTTACATCATCTTCTACTTTCTTTTCCTCTTCTTCTTTTTCTAACATTGTATCGTATTCTACTTGTCCCATGTTTGTCATTGTTTTCATTGTGCTCATGAGATTTTTAATTTGTTCAGTAAAGAAATCTATTTCTTTTTCTCCGATTTTTGTTTGTAGTAGTATATCTTTATAATTTGCAATCAATTCTGATATTTTATCTAGTTCTTCTTCTAGGCTGTTTTCTATTTCTAGTTTTATATCGTAAGTGTCTGTTGCTTTTCTGAGTTTTTCTTTTAATTCTTTACACATCAATGTTTTGTATCCAGCGTCGCTATATATTACTTTTGCATATCCTGCTTCTTCAATAGCGTCATCTTCATCTACCCATGTTCTAATTTCAATAGAAGTTGGTATTCCTAATTCCTTTTTTTCTTGATTAGTTAGTTCTACCATTTTTGTATTTTTTGTTTCTTCGTTTGTTGAAGTTTTGTTTTCTATTGTTATATTTGTTTTATTTATTTCAGGAATTAAAACTTGAGTAGTTGGTGTTGCATGTTTATGTGTATGTCTCCAATCAAGTTCTGTTTCACGTGCGTATGTTGTTTGTTTTATTTCTTTTTCTTTGAATTGGATACTTCTACTACTTAATTTCATTTCAGGGTCTTTTGTTTCAAAAGAGAATAATTTGTTTTCTTTTACTTCTTTTCCTTCTCCTTCACTTGAAATTTCTATTTTCCCTTTTGTTTTATTTATGTTTAGACTACTACTAAAACCATTTCTTCCGAAGTAAATTCTTTTTGCTTTATTTTTCTTTTTTTCAACTTGTAATACAATAAAAGCACATGAATCATCTGTTCCTATTGCATTTATTTTTCCTT
>JBAYME010000072.1:0-3151 GCA_041663725.1 Minisyncoccota bacterium
AAGTCGGTCAGAAAGTGAAGGTGAGGGAGGATATTGAGCCATTAAATATTGACGACTGGAATATAATAAAAACTCATGTAATAGGAAAAATATTCACCGTAGAAGAAGTAAAAAAATCAGATACTTTATTTTATGTATTAAAAGGTTTAAGAATAGATATATCACACGACTGGCTACTTCCTATCCTAGAAGAAGAATGTTCATGCCGAAAATTAGTTAATAACCAACTTATCATTGTTAATAATGATGGTTGTTGCGTAAAATGTGGTGCTCAAATGTCAATCAAAACCATTCGCACAGTCAATGACGTGTTGGCTGGGTTGAGTGATGAGGATAAGGAGATAATAAGAGGGAGGTTGAGATGAATAAACTACAACAATTGAAAGATGAGGTGAGGAAAGAGTTTAAAGAAGTTTCCAGAATACTCGTAAACACCATAAAAGATGAAGAGTTTGGGCAAATAAGAACATACAAAGGAGGAACAACTCCTGAACAACTTGCTTTCATCGACTATTTTATCACCAAAGCGTACGAAGCCGGATTGGAAGAAGCTGTCCAAGTTGTTGAACGAGAAGATAGTTTTGACATTGATGAATGTGAAAAAATAATAAAAAAACTAAAACAATCGCAATTTACTTGCAGTCAATGTCACGGAAATAGAAATGATGGAGAGGGTGGTTTTGAGATTAAAAACAAAGTTACATATTATTATTGTAGTGAATGTTATAAAAAATTATTGGAGTAAAATATGAAAGATGAAAAAATTGAGGAGATAATAAAAGAATTTATTCGTCCGATTGGTGCAGGCGAGAGAATAAGATATATATCAGAGGAAGAAGCAAAAGAAAATCTTCGCCAAACACTCCTTGAGTATAGAAAAGAGATTAGAAAAGAAATAATAAACAGATTGCCATCTAAAAAGTTATTTTTATCTAGTAATCCAGATAAAAAAGAAGGATATAACGAATGTGTTGATGATATTATTAAAATGCTTTTACAATGAAAATGAATGGCAAAAAATTATTTAAAGAAATTTATGGTGGAATAGAAGTAAGAAAAAAAGTCAGAATTGCTGGGATTCAATTAGATATTGGTGTAAAAATAGGTAGATGGTTAGGAATACCAGGTATTTTGAAAGATAATACTAAAAAACAAATTGAAATTTGCGATTATATAAAACATAATTTTGAAGTCGAAAAAAATGGTAATGTTTATATAATAATTGGAATTTATTAATATCCACCGCCAAAAAGAAATATAATATTGTGCTATAATTAATCCGACAAATATCTTGGTGATATTTTTTGCTACACTCACAGCCGGCTTGTCCGGTTGTGTTTGTTTTATATGATATAATTTAGGTATGAAAATAACAAAATCAAAAGTAGTCCCAACCGAATATGAAGAAGGGGTAGTAGTCGCCGAGTATCTTGAATTTCTTAAAAATAAAGGAAAGGTGCTTGTATATACCAAAACAGCACAAGAGACTTTTACAAAGAGTTGGGGAGTAAAAGCAAAAAACAAAAAGTCCGGTGTGAGACCTGGACTACCAGATTATATTGTTATATTCAGTAATGGCCAGTTATTATTCATAGAATTAAAACGAAGATCTGGTGGAGTATTGAGTGAATATCAAAAAGAGTGGATAAGCGCTATCAATGAAACTAACAACAAAGTTATAGTGGCCAGAGGAGCAAGTGAGGCGATAGATTATATTAACGATGTATTATCAATATGAGTGAAGAGCCAAAAATAATAAAGACAAATAACTCAATCAATATCATACTTGATCCACTATGGTTATCAGACAATAATTATCAATTTGCATCAGTCGTTACACAGAATGGATTTGAGTTTACATCAAACACTTTTCTCAACGACGTAATTGACTACCAATCTATGAAAAGATTGATAATTGAATTTAGAAAAAAACATAGTACAATATAAGTAATTCATATTTTTCTCAGCTATTGAGAATTTAAAAAACAACCTTTCCACATTTAGGTTGTTTTTTTATATGTCCAGGGTAATTTATGACAAATATCGGTTGATCGTTTTGTTATCTTTAGTGAAAAGACCATACAAAGCACTAGCAACGCCTGTGATAGTGATAAATGGTTTGACTATACCTTCGCCAGACAAGTAGTAAACTAATGCAATGACGAGGCACATAACGACAGTAATTATTTTCATATATAATTCTTTTTCGTCCGGGTACTTCTTGCCGATCTTATTACCAATTACAGTCAAAACTAGATTGACTACCATACCCAAAAATACTAAGTCCAATGTTTCCATATTATTCCTTATTTTTTACGATATAATTTTTCGGTTACTTCTTCATATCCACTAACTCCACCATTAATGTATAATTGTGCCTGATCGTACATGATGGTATGTTGAGGACTATCTGCCACATCCGCCCACATATCTACCTTGCTACCGGTAAATTCTCCGCTATCGACATAGTGTCTATATGCTTCTGCGTTTGGTGCTTGTCTAGTTATAGCCCAAAAACATCTATCAACATCTGCGTATGTAATCATTTGAACCTCCGATAAATTAGTTGTTAAAAAATTTGTTTGATCAAAAACTCTGTCCGCTAAATCTCGACATTCGAAATGAGAATGTGATCCATCAATACCTGGAGGTTGGACCCAACCAGAATAACCAGAAATTGCTATTAATTCTCCAGCTTGTACTTTATCTCCTATTCGTACTCTAAAATCAGAATTATGACCGTAAAGAGAAAATCCCCATTCATGCTCTATTTTAACTAAATTTCCATATCCGGTGACAGTACCAGCAAAAACTACTTTACCATCATCAGTAGCATAAATATCAGCTCCGAAACCAGTTGCGTAATCAATTCCGTAATGAGTTATGTAAAATCCAGTTTGTCCAACTTCTCCGTATTTTTGTGATACTAAAGTGCCATTTTTTACTGGCAGAAATATTTTTTTCATGCTCTTAATTTACGATTAATACTGCTCAAATATTCATCATATCCCTGTGCGTAACTGTGATTGTAGTCATTATTATATATCTTATCTAAAAATTTATTATTCTTCTTTTCTATCTTACTTTTTATGTATTCAATACTTCTTTTCTTTTCTGCTAATCTTTTGATATAAATATTGGAATCAATCGC
>JBAYME010000073.1:0-3136 GCA_041663725.1 Minisyncoccota bacterium
ACTCCAGCGAGAATTAAAATGTTCATCTTCTCTGTGTTTTGTAAATGAATCCCCCAACACTAAATAAAAATGAATGTGATTTTGTGTTGCCTTATCTTTTGCAATATGATATAAAAAATCGTGTTCAGAAATTATTGAACCTAAAGAATGAATCAGCTGTTTTAATTCATCAAAAACAGCTTGCTCTCCTTTATAAGCTTCAGATTTTTTTATTGACTTCAATGCAACGTCTTCAATCTGACGAACACGTTCGCGAGTAATATTATATTTTTTTCCAATTTCCTCAAGAGTCTTTCTATCTGCTTCTATGTTCAAACCAAATCGGTTCATAATGACATCATACGCACGATCTTGTAGATGTGAAGTTATTTTTTTTGTAACTTGTTTTGGTTTAAATGATATTGTTGACATAAATTTTTGCTTATTCGTCCACTGACGATTTATATTAATTTTTAATAAATAAATTATTTTCTTATACTATATATTATACATATTGATAACACTGTGTCAAATCTATATAGCGCTTTTTGTACCTCTATTTACCTTTACTCTATCGAACTCTGTTAAAAATCTTTTTCGAAGCCTAATTGAGCTAGGAGTAATCTCTAAATATTCATCTATATTCATTACTTCTAACCCTCTTTCTATGCTTAATGAAAATGATGGCTTTAGAATAATCGCATCATCAGTCCCTGAGGCACGCATATTTGTAAGTTGTTTTCCTTTGGTTGGATTTACAGACATATCGTCTCCTTTTAAGACATTTCCTATGACCATTCCTTCATAGACCTCAGCTCCATGGCCTATATAAAGTATACCACGTTCTTGTAAATTTGCAAGAGAGAAAGCTACTGCCTTTCCACTGACCATTGAAACCATTGAGCCATATTCTCTCTTTTTTATTTCTCCAGCATATTCCTTAAAGCCCAAAACTCTTGAAGACATGATTCCTTCACCTTTTGTATCTACTGTAAATTCGCCTCTATATCCCAAAAGACCACGGGTTGGTATCTCAAAAATAATCCTAGCAATACCTTCTTTCTCAGTCATATTTTTCATGATACCTCTACGTTTTCCAATTTTTTCAATTACACTACCAGAGCATTCCATCGGAACATCTATTAGTAATTCTTCGTATGGTTCTGTTTTTATTCCATTTTCTTCTTTAACAATTACCTCTGGTTGAGAGACTTGCATTTCAAAACCTTCACGGCGCATATTTTCTAAAAGAATTGCTACGTGTAATTCTCCCCTACCATATACCTTGAAAAAACTAGGGCCCATTTTATTTTCATTTTCAACTGGAGAGAAATCGACTTTCAAGCCTACATTGATCTCCAGTTCTTTTTCTAATCTTTCTTTTATTTGCCTAGATGTTAAAAATTTTCCTTCTTTTCCAGCAAATGGAGAATCATTTACTAAAAAGTTTAAGGATATTGTAGGTTCGTCTATGGCAATGTGTGGCATCATTTCTACTGTCTCATCTTCACATAGAGTTTCTCCAATATAAATATCTGGAATTCCCGAAAGAAGAACTATGTCTCCTGACGTAGCTTCTTCAACTTCTTTTCTGCTAATTCCTTCAAAAGTAAAAAGTTTAGTTATTTTACCTTTTCGAGTACCATTCTCACCTTTTACAAAAATTTGACTACCAGTTTTTATTTTTCCAGAATAAATTCTTACAACAGCCATTCTGCCTAAAAAATTATCATAACCTAAGTTAAAAACTTGACCAGACATTTTTCCATTTTCATCGACTGAAGCTACTGGTACTTTCTCTAAAATCAAATCGAGTAATGGTGACAAATCTTTTGACTCATCAGTTAAATTCTTTTTAGCTATACCATCACGTCCAATTGCATAAATTGTTTCAAAATTTAATTGTTCTTCAGTAGCTCCTAATTCTAGAAATAACTCTAGGACTTCTTCATGTGCCCTGTCTGGATTCGCTGCTGGTTTGTCTATTTTATTTATAACCACAATTGGCTTCAATCCTAATTCTAGTGATTTCTTTAAAACAAAACGAGTTTGAGGCATTGGACCTTCAACTGCGTCTACTAATAGAAGAACTGAATCAATGGCTCGCAATACTCGCTCCACCTCTGAGCCAAAGTCAGCATGGCCTGGTGTATCTACAATATTTATTTTAGTTGCGGGACGTCCTGAGTTGATCGAAGGATAATAAATTGATGTATTTTTTGAATAAATAGTGATACCACGCTCTATCTCTAAATCATTAGAGTCCATTGATATTTCTTCATTTTGTGAGCCACCATTTTGCTTCATCAAAGAATCAGTAAGTTTGGTCTTACCATGGTCCACGTGAGCTATAATTGCTATATTTCGAATTTCCATCCCGTATAAAATAGGACGCGTACAATTACGCTTTCTTGTCCTTTTGATTATTAATAATATTTTTAAATTTTTTCATATTCTTTTTATTGAATGCGTCCGCGATTTTGTAGGGGATCCATATTCCTTATCTGAAACGAAAAAAGCCGTCAGGCTTATTTAATAAGCCCTAATATATCATATTTTTTGTAAAAAAGCAAATAAAAATTATTTAAAATGTTTACAAAATAATAAATTAATATAATAAAAAATTGCAAAAAATAATCTATTGTATATAATAAATTGTCGCATAATATATCCCATATTATGTTTATAAATAAGGTCTAAAATTAAAAATTATAATAATAAATATTATGCTATTAAAGTTAATAAAAAATAAAATTTTGATGTTCGCTATCTTTTCATTGTTTATAGGAAAAATAATTTTTGCCAGCTCAGGTGGTGAAAATGGTGAGAATGGTGCAGTAATGACATTGCTATGGATGGGAATTATTTTACTCTTTGCCATGATAGGGCGTTTGATTGAAAAAATAAAACAACCTTCTGTCTTGGGAGAACTTCTTATTGGAGTATTAATAGGAAACCTTGGATTAGTTGGTATTCATTTTTTTGATCCAATAAAAACTAATGTTTTTATATCATTTTTAGCAGAGATTGGAGTTATTATATTATTATTTCAAGTTGGTCTTGAATCAAATTTATCTGAGATGAAAAAAGTTGGTGTAAAAGCTTTTTTAGTAGCAATAGTAGGAGTTGTAGTTCCATTTGTTTTAGGGACATGGAT
>JBAYME010000074.1:0-3000 GCA_041663725.1 Minisyncoccota bacterium
CAACTATCAGTTGGACATCAACTAATAGTGATTATTGTGATGCTGGAACTGGAAATGGAACGGGAATAACTGGTTCGTTCAGTACTGGAGCGCTGACAAGTAGTAAATCATATTCTGTTACTTGTACCGGAACTTATGGAACGGATAGCGGTAGCACAAGAGTTCTAACAAAGAAAAGTAGTGGTGGAACAAGCAGTCAAACAAGCAGTAGTAGTACAAAAACCGCAAGCGGTGGTTCATCAAATTCTGGCAGTTCCGGTAGCGGTGGTTCATCAAATTCTGGCAGTTCCGGTAGCGGTGGTGGTAATAGTAGTTTAATAAGCAACAATAAAACTAGTTCGCTCTCTTTAGGACAAACAGCTACTCCGCCTTCCAATGCTATCGTTCGTTACCACGAAGGAGTTGAAACAGTTTTCACCAGACAAATTTTGGCTGATTTAGATTTTGCCAAACTATACGGTTATCAAGATGGAATGAGTTTACAAACTTTTACTGAAGATCTTTCTCATCTATTTGCTAAAACTTTTGGCTACATTGATGCAAGCGGTAAAGAAATCCGAGTCGTTCCTCCAGACAGAGCAGCTTATCAGTTGCAATTAGTTAATAACAAATTAACTGTTTATGAATATTTTGATAATAAAATTGTAGATATCAGAAATACTGATACTTCTTTCAAGGACGCGCTTGATTATGAATATTATTACAAGAAATAGTGGAATAGTTTATAGAAAATAGAAACAAAATGAAAAAATTAAAAATAAAATTAAAGAAAAAACAAAATTTAAACAGGCAAGGCCTAGTAAAAACTCAGCTTATAACCATACCAAGTGAACGAGTGATAAGTAAAATATTTTTAATAAGAGAAAAAAAGGTTATGATAGATAAAGATCTCGCTGAACTTTACGGAGTTGAAACAAAGGTGCTTAATCAAGCCGTAAAAAGAAATCCCGAAAGATTTCCTACAGATTTTATGTTTCAACTTAATAAACAAGAAACTGAAATTTGGATATCACAAATTGTGATACCGGCTTCAAAATACCAAATTAACAACTTAAACTTGAGGTCACAATTTGTGACTTCAAGTTGGGGTGGAAGAAGATATTCCCCTATGGTTTTTACAGAAGAAGGTGTAGCCATGCTTTCGTCTGTGTTAAACAGTAAAAGAGCCATACAAACAAATATTCAAATAATCAGAACTTTTACGAAATTGCGCGAAATGTTAATAACAAACAAAGAACTAAGAGAAAAAATCGAGAAATTAGAAAAAAGATATGACCAAAATTTTAGAATAATTTTTCAAGCAATCCAGTCATTTTTAAAAAATGAAAGAAAGCCAAAAAGTAAAATTGGGTTTTAGAATTTAAAAAAAATGCCAAAAATTTTCACAAAAACTTTAATACTGACAATCATCATAGCTATTTTATTGGCACCTATTTCACCAGTGTTGAAAGTGAATAAAAATAATGATTTGGCTTTGGGGGTAAAAGTAAATAAAGTTAAAGCGGAAGATTTGAAAGATTGTTTAAGCTCTTCTACTTTCAAGGCAAAAGCAACGAGCGATACTGTAATTCTTGATTATAGAATTAAACTTAATAATGACTATAAAAAAAAATCTCAAATGATAGGCTGTTATGACCATATAGAAGGTTACGATACCATAAAATCTGGAACACTAGGAGGAGATGGAAGGAAAGAAGGTCTTTTTTTGTTCTATTACGAAAAAGGGTCAAAAAATATTATTAATATGAGTTTTGATAAACTTAGTTTATTCTTTGATCCAAGTAAAACTGAAAATCCAGTTAGTACGGCACCAGCTTATAAAGCTGATCCATATTATTTTACTTTCAAACCAAATACTGAATATGTTGCTGGCCTCGCTATAATAGAAAGTGATCACGGGATACCATACTTGGATGATAATGGAGAAATGAAACAAGGATGGGGTGATGCTATCTTTGGCGTTGATTTGGACAATGACAGTATAATAAAAACAGATTCTTTCACAACTCCAAAAGATTTTAATCTAAAAGGAACTACCATGTCAGAAATAGAAGCAAGTCAAGAAGCTGGTGGAGAAGCTGAATTAGATTTAGGGTGTACTAGTTTTGCGGACATCAGTCTTTCAAGCTGTGTCGCTCAATTAACCAACATAGTTTGGATGGTTAGTGCCGAGATTATGACACTTAGTGGAATATTTCTTGATTTCTTTGTTTATTATTCTACAAATAGCGATTCTTACAAAAATACTTTCGTAGAAAAAGCATGGGGAGCAGTTCGAGATATTGCAAATATATTTTTTATAATTGCTCTTCTTTATGTTGCAATAAAGACAATTCTTGGATTAAATGTGACAGACAATAAAAAATTAGTTGGAGCAGTTATAATAATAGCTTTAATAATAAATTTTAGTTTATTCACCACTAAAGTAGTAATAGACACCTCAAATATTTTAGCCAAAGTATTTTACAATAATATATCTACCGTAGATAAAAAAAGCCAAGCAGTATCTGGAGATGAAGGAGAAAAATCTGTTTCAGTGGGTTTGGTTCAAAAATTTAAACCCCAAAATATTGTAACTGACGATGAGTACAAAGAAAATCATTGGACTTATATATTAATAACGCTTGTTCTTATCTTCGTTTGTTTATATACATCCTATATTTTCTTTTCAGTCGGACTTTTATTTGTCGGTAGAGTTATCTCCCTATGGATATCTATGATATTCTCACCTCTGGCTTTCGTTTCTTACAGCGTTCCATTTGAAATTCCAGGCTTTGGACATAAAAAATGGTGGGATGATTTGTTAAAAAATGCTTTTCTGGCTCCTTTGTTTGTTTTTATGCTTTATATAGTAATTTTATTTGCTGGTTTCTTAAAAAATATTATAAGTTATGCTGATAGCACGGACCCATTTGTACATATAATGAATCTTCTGGTTCCTTTCATAATCATTGCTGTTTTGTTAAAGAAATCAAAAGACTTGGCAGTAGAATATTCTGG
>JBAYME010000075.1:0-2991 GCA_041663725.1 Minisyncoccota bacterium
ATAATTTCATCTTTATATTTAAATACTATACTGTCACGTTTGCGTTCAAAATCAAACGGGGTTTCTTCAATTTTTTCATATGAAGAAATATCAAAATCACGATACTCGGCAATAGCTTTATCAAGCGGACTTTTTGTTCCAGAATGAGAAGTACTATTGATATATGCAAATTTTAAAACTTCTTCTGAATCTTTTCCATCTAAATCAAGATATTTTACTAAAGTAATCTTGTCTTCAGTCAAAGTTCCTGTTTTATCAGTACATAAAACGTCCATACTGCCAAAATTTTCAACTGCTGATATTTTTTTTACAATAACACCATGATGCTCCATTTTTAATGAAGCTCTAGAAACATTTAAGGCTATAATCATTGGTAGTAATTCTGGAGTAACACCTACAGCTATAGCTAGAGCAAATATAAGAGATTGTAAAACATCATGTTTTAAAAGAGCATTGGTAAAAAAAATAACTACAACCATTAAAATAACCACCTTGGCAATCAAAAAACTAAAATTCTTTATACCTCTCTCAAATTCTCCTGTTCGTTCTCGTTCCTCAAGCATAGAAACAATCTTAAAAAATTTAGTATTTTTACCAGTCGCGGTTATTTCCACACAGACACAACCTGTAACAACACTACTCCCTAAATAAACAAAATTATCAACATTTTTTTCGATAGGCAAAGATTCTCCTGTCAGTGAAGATTCATTGACAAAAAGATCATGCCCTTCTTTTATTACTCCATCTGCGGGAACAACATTTCCCGCTTCAATAATAATAATATCTCCCACCACTAAACCTGAAGCTAATATTTTTTCTTCTTTTCCTTCACGAATAACAACAGTTTTTAATGCTACTTTTTTTAAAAGTAATTCAGTAGCTTTTTCGGATTTATATGAAACAAAAAAATTAATAACTGAACTTATTATGATTATAATTATAATCATAATAGCACTAGTATAAGAACCCGTAACTAAAGACACAAAGGATGCTCCCATTAAAAGCAAAACAAGTGGACTTTTAAATTCATTTAAAAAAACAAAAAAAGGAGATTGGGGGGTTCTTGAAACTATCGCATTATTGCCATATTTTTTTAATCTCTCTAACACATCTTTATTTGTTAATCCTTTTAACATTTTTTAATTACCTCTTTTACTTTATTTATTGGATAATTTTCAAAAATCATCTTATAAAGCAATTCTACAAAAGGTATTTGAATATCCAATCTTTGTGCCATAGCTTTGACATTTTTTATGTCAAACAATCCACCTGGAGTACTTTTCATCTCTTTTAAAACGTCATCTATTTTTCGTCCTTTCCCTATTTCAATACCCAAAAGTCTATTGCGAGAAATTAGGAACAAGTCTCCTACACCGGCTAATCCTAGAAATGTTTCAGACCTACCTCCTAAAACCACACCTACATTTTTCATCTCCCCTATCGCTTTGCTAAAAACAAAAGCATTTGTATTTTGTCCACATTCCATACCTTGTACGATACCAATGAATATAGTAAAAACATTTTTTAATGCTGAACTAACTTCAACTCCAATAATGTCATCTGAAGTTTCTATGTACAAATTTTCTGATTCTATTTCTTTCTTTATTTCTTCTTTTCCCCCTCCCCCAGCTAAAACCATACCTGAAAATATTTCTTTGTTTAGTTCGTCAGCGAGAGTAGGTCCAGATAAGAAAAATAACTCATTTTTAAAATTTTCTCTCAAAACCTCAGAAAGTAATTTTCCATCTTCAGTAAAACCTTTTGAGCAAATTATTATTTTCTGATTAGAAATTTCATTTTTAAATTTCAAGAGTGAAGATAAAACAATATTAGAAGAAGTGCAAACAAAAATGGCTTCCGAATCTTTTACTTCGTCTAACCTAACACTATGTCCTATGTGAGTTAAATAAGAGGCCATTGAGGATCCGAATACACCCTGCCCTAAAATTGTAATTTTCATAAATACATTCTAACAAAAATAATCAAAAAGAAACAGGACATCAAAAAACACCCCAAAAGGGTGTTTTTTGATTAATGCGATAATTTTCTGTTTAGCTAAACTCCCTGTTTTTCATTTTCTTTTGTTAAAAAATCTTCCAACTCATCTAAGGTTTTTTTATGTGTTTCTGGTTTTATATCTATAATTGCTTCAATTCTTTTTGTTTGTAATTCAATGTACTTCTTCGCTATTTCTTTTCCTTTTTTATCTATTAACTCACTCAAAAAATCAGCTGCCATATTTTGTATGTCATCAGCACTTATCTTTCCTTGTTCTTCTTCTTTATCTTCACCTTCTATTTGTTTCAGAGAATTACTAGAAGTAATAATAAGTGCAATAAAAGAAGCCGCAACCTCGTTGGAGATACCAAGTATTTTTAATATTTCTTGTAATTTTTTATTCATAAAATAATTTATTTTTTAGAATCAATATTGTTTTTTATTGCTAAAGAAAGATCAATGGCCTCTAATTCTCCTTTTATTTTGTCCCTCGTGGAATCAAACATTTCTCTAGCCTGTCCTATATCTCCTCCCTTCGTAAGAACTCCTCCTAATAATGCTCCTACAGTACTACCTATACCAACTAACATCGGAGTAAATGTACTTGCTACTTCTGGACTTATTTTAAAAACTTGTACGAGTATCATCCCACACAATGCCCCAACACCTCCACCAGCAGTACCAAATCCTAACGCACCAATTACTTTTAAAGTACCTGCTATCATTATTTTCATACGTTTATCCCATTTTGCTGAATCTAAATCTGAAAGAAATTTTTCTTTCTTTTTATTCAATTCATCTATTCTATCTTTTTCTGTTTTCAAAATCTCCTCTTGATTTATTTCATCTTTGTTTTCATCTTTGTTTTCATCTTTGTTTTCATCTTTGTTTATTTCTTCTACATTAAGATCTTCCACTTTTATTTTATTACCAACATCATTATTTTCATTTTTTAATGTTTCCATCATAGATTTTTATTTAAATTATTATTAA
>JBAYME010000076.1:0-2987 GCA_041663725.1 Minisyncoccota bacterium
CTGCCAGAACAGCGGTTTCAGCGTTAAATATCCGCCTTGTTGCGCCGAAAGTGCGTCATTATAAGTTTTATCTGCGTCAAAGCTACTAATTAAATCTTTTGCTAAATAACTCTCAGTACCAATAGTTATTGTTGAATTTTGATATTCTGACCATTTGCTGTTTAATGCTTCTTTACAGAGTTTTTCGCCTTTAAAGCCACAATTTACTCCAGCAATTTTTACAAGCGGCCCAAGAGTATTGTAGAAAACTAAGGATTCTAAAATAACAACAAATACGTAAACACCGAAAAAAAAGCCAAACATTTTAACAATCTGTTTGGCAACATTCGGACGTTTTGCTTCCTCCCTTTTGTCTACCTTCTTTGCCATTATTCTTTCTTCAAAAGTTCGTTTAAGATAGCCTTTGCAAGCTCTCCACGTTCCTTTTCTGCGTCTTTATCTGTCATGGCAGATAGCACCAAAGAACCACCCTCATGAGCCTCCGTCGGCAGTTGTTTCTTTGGCCACAATATTTCATCTTTTTCATATCTAAGAACAGCGTAATCACCTTCAAATCGATCTATAACGACCTTTAGAACTGCCTTTTTCATAAAAAATCTCCTTTTCTAGTTAGATTTTATACGAAAACCACCCCAAAGTCACGATAAAGATTTATCTTAAATTAATAAGAACAAAAAGTATTATATAAGTTATTATGACTAGATATTTAATTAGTTTTTTGGCCTTTATTTTTGATTTATCCTTTAGGTCCACAGTATTTAGCCAACACAAACTAGACGCATAAGATAAAGTTGGTAAAAGTAATAAAAAACTAGTTAGCCCAACCAATACTAGCGCATTAGACTCAGAACTACCAAGATGTTGCAGCATACTATCTCTTCCAACCTGCGTGAAAATTATATAAATAAAATAGGTTGTTGTTAATATATAGAACAATGGCAGTAACACAGCGAAGACTATCTTTTTCCGAAAAAATAATATATTTATAAAGAAAATGATAGCAATCAAAACATAGAAACAAATAAATATCGTTTCGTGAAGAAGAAAAAATAAAAAATAAAAATAAAAAAGCAACAAAAATGTAGACAAAACCAACATTAATGAACTGTTATTTTTATTTATTACCTTGCTCATAAAATAAATAATAACATAAATAAAAGCAAATCAAATACTTGAAAATTGTTTTACGAAAATAAATACTATGGTTTTTAGGAAAAGTATTATTTTTACTATCAATCTTTCCATTATTACTTTAATTAAAGTGATTTTATTGAGAAATCCCTTGCTGATACCAAAATCATCAGTTGAAGGCCTGAGACAAAACAAGTCATTCGCCTCACCCGCTTTATAATTATTCGCATTGTAGTCCCCAAGCACATTCTTGTTATTTAAATACTTAGAAATATTTAAATTACTAGAGAAATTACTTTTCTCAAAAGAAGAATTTTTTTGTGCTTCAAGAACAACCTCCTCTTCGATTTCTTCTTCCTTATTATCGCTCGATTTAATTAAATCTTTTCTTGTGTCCAAATTAAAGTCTATCACTTCTGTTTTTCCTATAAAAGTTTCCCCTATATAAGACGCTGAATAGCTTTTATTAACTGTGTCGTCCGAATAAATACTTTCTACTTCATATTTTCCAGCATTAACACCAACTGTTATCACCTTATATAACCCATTAATTGGGTCCGGAATAATTATGAACTCAGGCATATTTTCTTCATTTCCCGAGTAAATACTTCCTTCAATTTCAGAATAAAAATTTGACCCCCTACTATTAACACCAACTCTTCTGCCATCTGGCGCCTCTACATAAAAATCTATTGGCGAATAAGCCATCACTATTAAAGCCTTATGAACCGGATCAATAAATTTTATTTCAGGATTATCAATTTTTAGTTCCTTTAAAATTTCACTTGTTGCCTTATTGGGCAAATCACTATGAGAAGTATTTTTTAAAACAATATTGTTACTCAAAAAATTTTCATTTGAAACTGAGGGTACGGTATCATCGCCATTTGAATAAATGATCCCATCTAAATTTGAATTTATAAAACTGAAGAAATGTGATAAACGAAATGAATAATAATTAATAGGCTCTCCAAACTCCCATAAAGGACTTTTATCACTGTCTTGCACTATAAAACCACTTGTTGTCTTATTACTAGTATCGCCAATAATGTTGGTAACTCTAATTTTCCTGTTAAGAAGGGATTTTTTATTTTTTTCTAGTCCCTCAAGGAACGTATTTTTAGGATATAAAAACGGGTATTTAAGATAGTTTTTTCCACCAGAAAATTTTAGATAATCATATATTGGCAACAGTTGTTCAACCGACAAGACCTTGTCATGAATATATCTATATAAATAATTATTGCCAATGTATCCATCAAGAGATGCTTCCTCCATCAATAATGACCACAGGAAATATCCTTTAAGGGGACCCATAAGAGTAAGATCTCCAGCCTCCCATATTGGATATGAACTCGGAGAACCTAGATGTGGAGTTCCAAGAAAAATAATTTGATCTATATCGTTCTCATAGTAATCGCTCTGTGCGTATGATCTAGCAACAAGCCCTCCCATGCTATGCGCGACTATATCCACTTTGTTTGATCCACTGATTAATTTCACCTCGTCAATCTTTTGCTTCAAAAGCTTAGCAGTTTCTACATTATCGTTTCTCCAGTTATAAGGAAATGTGAAGAGCATTTTTTCTTCTTCATAGCCGTTAGTTCTTAAAGTTTCGCTCAAACCTTTATATGTTTTAAAAAATGGATCAAGCACAAGTTTTGAAAAAGAAAATGGCCAAGGCCAACTCCCTAAAATCCCCGGCACTATTATCACCGGATGCTTTTTTAGATATTCCGGTAGTGTTGCAATGCCGTCTTTTTTCCATACGCCCTTAAGCCAATTTGTATTTGGTGACCAAACAAAAACATCGCCCATAGAAGCAATTATTGCTCCTGAATAATCCGGTGCAATAA
>JBAYME010000077.1:0-2973 GCA_041663725.1 Minisyncoccota bacterium
AAAAGGTACACCAATTGAAATTGACCAACTTCCTGCCATACAAGATGTACAAACTACCAATCCAATTACAACAATACTCAGTGTTACTAGACTTTTAAACATTTTAAACTCTCCTGTAGAATAATGTTTTTAGAAACAAATCAATGTCTCTAAAATTTTCTGTTATATTATACTTATTCTCAATTAATTCAAATATTTTCTCTTTTTTAGTTAATATATCTCTTGATGTATTATTATTATAAACATATAACATTTTTTCCCCAACATCATCAATCATTTTAGCATTATTCATTACTGGAAATTTAGTATTAAATAGATGGGGAAAAAATGCATCATGCCTCCATTCTGGACATTTTCCAACATATCCGTTTTGATCACTGAATGTTCCCATCTCCTCAAAATAGTCGGGTTCTATGACTGTGGCGGTGTCTTCAGAGATATAGTCACACATACCACTAACTCTTGAACAAATCAACGGTAGACCACAGGAAGCAGCTTCTAGAGGGGGGATTCCAAAACCCTCTCCTCTGGACGGTAGCACAAAAGCATCACCCCATGAGTAAGGTAGTGTCTGTTTTTCTTCATCCCATGGAGTGTTGATTAAGAATATGTTTGGAACATATTCTTTTCTATTTTTATTTAGTATTTTTATAATGCTTGTTTCTACAAATCCAGTTGAAACTTCATTTTCAGGTAACGCAAACATAACCAATGAAACATCATGAGATTTATTAAAATGTTTTATATATGATTTTACTAATAAATCAGAACCTTTTCTATGTGAGAATCTAGAAACATTTAAAAATCTAAAACCAGAAGGTTTTTCATCTGTTTCAATAAATTTATTTGTTTTAGAATCATATTTTTTAAATTTAATATCTTGATTTTTTTCTATATTAATATTAAAAGTATTTAAATTTAATCCTATAGGTAACAATTTAACTCTATCTTCTTTTATAAAAGTACAAAAAAGGTCTTTTACAAATTGTGTTGGCACAAGAAACATATCCCAAGCAGAATCCATAACTTTTTTATAGGATGAATTAACTGAATATCCTTCAAGCATTGTATAAGTCATATTCAATATTTTTCTTGGGAATTGAATATGTGGTGGTGCAAATGAAACAACTGAATAATTTGTTTTTTTATAATAATCTTCTATATTAACCCAGTATTTATCATATACGTTTCCTATGCATTTCTTATATTCCTCATTTGAATGGTTCATCAACTTGATATTGTACTTGTATTCTATGCATTTGTCAATGAATAATCTTGTTAATCTAGAATATCCAGAAGAAGATGTAATGTGTCCACTAATTACAAAATCATGATTTTTAACAACTTCATTATTATATACTATCTTTTTTAAATTATTATCAGAAATAATAAATTCATATTTATTATTAGAATGATTTCTAATAATTTTAGTTTTATTTTCCAATAATGTTTTTGATTCATTTTTATCTAATTCAACCCCAAGAATAGCTCTTAAATCTTTTTTTAATAAATGATGATATAAATTATCTTCGTCATATAGGAACGGATCAGAATTTAATATATTAACTAATTCATTTGTATTTTTATTATAAATGACAATTCTTTTTGACATAATAATTTCCTGTGGATTATTTATTTTATTTTACGAAAAAAATGTCTAGTTTGAAGGAAAATATAGACATTTAATAGAATAATAAACCTATATCTATAAATGTTTTATTTTGGAGAATTTTCAATGATTATTAAGTTAAACTCAAAAGAAAAAAAGTATAAAGTAATATTAAGTAAAAAAGATTGGGTTGCTATTGGTAAAGAAGGTGGATGGTTAGTAACCAGTCAATTGAATGAGGAAGATGATGATGTAGTTTTTGATGCAGAAGGAAATCCTACATGGAAAAGTGAAGTTTCTCCTGAAGTATGGGAAAAAGCAAAATATGAAAGTGAATTTCACGATCTCGAAAGAGACGAAGCAATTGAAAAAATGTACGAGGAAACAAATGCGTTAAAAGAAAAATTTGAGAATAGAACTCTAAAACAAAAACAAACAAATAAAATTCCCAGTTTTATTAAAGCAAGAATAGACAATGTAATGTATGATGTCGTAAAACAAATTAAAAATAAAAAGAGTTTTACCTTAGTTTTACAGGATGATATAGAAAATCGTATTTTAAAAATTAACGTTCCTAATTATAGTATTTGGGAAGGATTCGATAGAATAGATAGAAAATCTGTCCAATTATTTATGGGTTCTTCAGATAGTCCAGAACCATTTATTTTCCCATTAAATGTAATACCTAAGCAATATAAGAAACCTTCTCCCCAAAAAGATATCATTGAAGATATAAAAAAAGAAAAAAACAAAGACAATGATGATGATGATATAGGAAATAGTTCAAACTATAATAGATATACACATAGGAAATTATTAGGATTTACATTTGATGGGAAAGATTATTTTATAACATCCAAAAGAGATCTTGGAGATAGGATGGGATTTTTCACAGGAGATATTGAATATAAGGTAAAATCAAATGATGGAGAAACTAAAGTAATTACAAGAGAAATGGTTACTATCAAAGGTGGTCAAGGGGATTTTGTTTATACGGATGAAAATAATAGAAGAATTAAACCGGAACTAATAGAAAAATCAACTAGGTATTATGAAACCGATAACACAGAAGTTGAAACGCTTCCTCATTAATAATTAAAAGAATATAGTGAAAAGGGGACTAATCAAAGAATTAGTCCCCTTTTTTTTACAATTACACATTAATACAAATTTTATTCTCAGAAGAAATTTCTTCTTTTTCAAGAGAAATTATTTCTTGCTTCAAAAATTCTTTTTCAATTCTCTTTTGTTTAATAATTTCTCTAATCCTATTTCGTTCTTCGTTAGAAATAGGGTTAACCTTATTTCTAATGGTAGTAGCAATTCCTCTAGTGTATTGATGTCTTCTGCTAAGACTATTTAAT
>JBAYME010000078.1:0-2891 GCA_041663725.1 Minisyncoccota bacterium
AATTGAAATTAATGTATCTCTACCGCATAAAAAGGTTAAAGAACTACAATCTCTTTCTGGCGGAGAGAGATCTCTGACTTCTATTGCTCTTCTATTTGCTATGTCACAAGTGAATCCTCCACCATTCTTAGTCCTTGATGAAACAGATGCTGCTCTTGATGAAGCAAATTCTCGTAAATATGGAGATATGTTAGAAAAATTATCCAAACACTCACAGCTTATTGTAGTAACTCACAATCGGGAGACTATGTCTCGAGCTGGAGTACTTTATGGAGTTACAGTTGGAGCAGATGGATCTTCAAAACTTCTTTCAGTAAAATTTGATGAAGCTACTGTTATTGCGAAATAATTTTTAAATTATTTCTTCAAAATTGTTTCTATAACATTCTTTATTCTTGCATAATCAACTCCGACTATGACTTGACCATTGATCACACTTGTTGGAGTACTGTTTATACCTGACTCATTTATTTTTTGTGAATCTTCTTTAATTTTTTCAGCATATTTTCCATTATCCGAACAAGCAATGAATGAATCCTTGTCGGCAATTCCTACATCAGTTGCTATCTTTAAAAATAAATCTTTATTAAGATTACCATTGTGTTCTTTTCCATCTTTAATTTCAGCATTTAAGATAGCATCATTAAATTCCCAGAATTTTCCTTGCTCCTTTGCACATAACACAGCATTGGCTGCGTCAAATGATTCAGGGCCAAGAAATTGAAAACCTCTAAAAACAAACTTTACCTTACCTGTATCTATATAATCTTTTTTCAATTGACTTACAACTGTGGTAAAAAAGTATCCACAAACAGGACATTGGTAATCCCCATATTCAATATATGTAATAGGAGCATTTTTATCTCCTAAGAATTGTTCTTCTTCGCTTAATTTAAAAGCATCATCGGTATTTGTATCTACTGGTTTACTTCCACGAAGAAGTATTGCTCCTGCGATAATTACACCTGCGACGATGATTGCTAACCCTATATTTATCTTATTTTTTTTACTATCTTCCATATTTATAATTTTTTAATTATTATTAATAGCCCTATTGTAGCACCAGGTAGTAGATTTTAGCAAATTAGAATTTTAGATAGAATTTACACAATTTATGTATAGCTAAAATTCACTACCTAGTAGCATGTTTTTTCATATATGCTACAATTAATATATTAAAAGGTCCTTTTATTATTAATTTAATGTTTCGCTTTGCGAAATAAAATTTAAATATATATGTATGGAAATTGTTGTTCAAAAGATGGTAAAGAAAAAAAATGTTTTTCAGTAATAATAGCAAAATGGTTACTTGTTATTGGAGGTATTAATTGGGGTTTAGTAGGAATAGGTATGCTTTTAGGTAGTATGAGTTCATGGAATATTGTGCATATGATTTTTGGTGGCATGCCATGGCTCGAAGGCGTTATTTATGTATTAGTAGGTATTTCTGCTGTCATTATGATTTTTGGTTGCAAATGTAGGAGTTGTGGTACAGGAGCATGTGGCACTACAGGAGAAGTAAAACAAGAAGGAACTATTTAATTTAATAAAAATATTTTCATATTTTACAACCTATCACAAACAAGTGGTGGGTTGTTTTTTTGTCTCAAAAATGGTAATATTTTAAGCATATTATGGATAAAGTACTATCTGGAATAATCTATGTTTTTACCTTTTTATCTGTCTACGTGCAGGTTTTTTTTCTAATTACCTTCTTAGAAAGAAGAAAAAATATTTTAGTTAGAAGCAAAACATTTGAATTAAAAGAATATCCAGGAGTCACCATAATTGTCCCTTGTTACAATGAAGCAAAAACTATTGCTGGTACGATTCACTCTCTGATTAATTTAGACTACCCAAAAGATAAATTAAAAATCATCATAGTAGATGATGGTAGTAAAGATAATACATGGGAAGTAATTCAAGAGTTCACTAAGTTTGATAATATAAAAGTTTTTCACAAAGAAAATGGTGGAAAGTATACTGCACTTAATTTAGCACTCGAAAAAACGGATACACCTTTTACTGGATGTTTGGACTCCGATTCTTTTGTTGATTCTCAAGCTCTTAAAAGAATCATGACTTATTTTAGTGATCCTGAGACTATGGCTGTAGCACCTTCAATCATTGTGGATAAACCTAAAAATATTATACAAGGTGCTCAAAAAGCAGAATACGATATGGCTATTTATAATAAAAAGATGCTCGCTTTCTTGGGTGGTATCCATGTGACCCCTGGACCTTTTTCTATCTTTAGAAAAAAAGTCTTTGAGGATTTGGGCCCATATAGGCATGCTCATAATACAGAGGATCAAGAGATAGCCCTACGAATGCAAGAGCATCATTATAAAATTGAGCATTGCCCAGATGCCTATATTTACACATCTGTACCGAACACTGTTAAAAAATTATATCGCCAGAGATTGCGCTGGATTTATGGTTTTATTAGGAATGCTATAGATTATAGAAGATTATTTTTCAAAAAAAAATATGGCCATATTGCTTTTTTTACTTTACCGTCAGGAGTAATCTCGATCTTGTCAGTAATTATTTTACTTATAATGTTATTTTATAATTTATTTAACTTTATTCTTCATAAAATTATTCAAATTAGATTAATAGGTTTTCAAAATACTTTTTTTAACACTAATTTTGATTTCTTTTTCTTTAATACCAAAACCATAGTTTTTATTTCAATTATTTTGTATACTTCAGTTGTAGTTTCGCTCCTTTTAGGAAGAAAGATGTTAGAAGGCAAGTATCGAGTGTCTTTTGATATTTTTTATTTTATGATTATTTATAGTTTAATTGCACCGTTTTGGATTCTCAAGGCAATCTTTAACGCCATCAGATCAAAAGAGTCTAGTTGGATTTTAGAGAGAGAAGTCAAA
>JBAYME010000079.1:0-2831 GCA_041663725.1 Minisyncoccota bacterium
AATGATTTTGATGATTTATTCGGTAGCGCATTAAATCCAATAGATAGATATAATAAAATGGACCAATTATCTCCAGAAGGTAAAGTTACTTATTATGATACATTATCAGGAAAACTCGTAACAGTTGAACAGTATTAATTATTAACATTAATAAAATGGGAAATATTTTTGCAGACATAAAAGCTAAACGCCAAAATGTCAAAGAATCAACAACTAGCGGAACAAATATAATTTCTACTATTAAAGCAAAAAGAGTAGCCGAAACACAGAAAAGAACTAATTTATTAAATTCAGCAGCAGTGCAGAGAACAAACAAACTAGCAGAAACACAACAATCAGTACAGCAACAGTACTCACCATTTTATAGTAGTGAACAATATCTTAAAAATTTATATCCAAATCAGAATATTCCGGTTGTTCAAAATTTTCCTGATAAAATAAAGACAGTTGCTAATACTCCGCAGAATAATATAAACATGCCTTCGTCTGTTATTGATAACATACCAGCGCCTTTTTCTGCTACCGGTAATTTGATGAAAGAAAAAACAGCGATTAGTACGCCACAGTTTTCTAAACAAACAGAAAATTATATGACAAGACCGGCCGGAGAATTTTTGAAGTCAGAGCCACCAAAAACAGTATGGGAAAATTTATCTAGCCATGTTAAAGATTACTTCTCTGATCCGAAGGCAGAACAAGCCAGAAATTGGGCAGTCTATACAGTGGCTAAAAATTTAAACATTCCTGATGTCAACATTAATGACAAGCAAACTTATGTTAATTCTCATTTGAACGAAGTAACAAAAGAAATGGGGATAAGACAAATACCTACCACAAAAGAAAATATAGAAAATTTATTTACACTAGGAATTGTCGCAGGTGGTTTTCAGGCTCCATTACTAATAGCTAAAGGACTCGCAGAATTTGAAGCATTAAAATTAGGAACTGGATATATTTATTCAAAAATAAAAGGAGAAAAATTTGATGCGAGCAAACCGCTATCATTATCTAGTTTATTACCAGACTATTCTAGTGAAACCACCAGAGATGCGGTAGATTTATTAGAATTTGCTGGTCAGGCTCTTTTACTACACGGAGTTAATAAAGTAGCACCAAAAATAAGAACTGCATTGACTAAAAATATAACGACTGAATTTAATGCACCAAAAACTTTTGAAATAGAGGCATCAAAAGTAAAAGATATTTTTCAGACTGGAGAAAAAATAAGCCAGCAAGAAAAAGATTTAGTTGGTAGTTTAGGACTAAAAGCAAGCGAATACAAACAAGCTATAAAGGAAGGAATTTCAATTACAGTACCAGCAGAAAATGTTACTAAGATGGTTGATAAGCCATATTGGGGTAAAATTAAGGAAGTATTGAAACAAGCTCCCGAAAATACAATTATAAAAAGAGAAAATATTGGAGATACTTCTTTCAAAATAGGAAAAAATACTCCAATAGAAAAGCCATCTCTCAAATTTGGCGGTTATATTGCCCCAGAACAGACACCTTTTGGTCAGACAGAGCAATTACTATCAGGAGGCCAAACTCCTCAAATTGAGCCTACACAGCCCCAAATTCCAGCCAATGTAGAGCCAACAGAGATACCACAAACAATGACTGAACCAAGTCCGGTTGCTTTGCCAGTTGAAAAAACATTAGAAACGCCTAAAGTTGCAGAAAAAAATATTGAATTGTCATCAAAAAGTACATCAGAAAAGATAGATTATTGGGATAATATAGCTAATAATATAGAAGAAAATAGCTCTTTTGATTCATTAAAAACAAATAAGGAATACAATGATGCTGTTAATAACAGAGCTATTGAGATGTCTAATGCAACAAAGGAGATAGAGAATATTTTTGAAAATAAATATGGCAAAGACTCATTAGAAATATTAAATACTCTAGGAATAATAAGTAAGGGAAAAGTCGGTGGGGTTTTGTCATTTCAAAATTTACAAGATATTTCTGTTAATCCTGAAACTAAATTAGAAAAAATCTATAATTATATTGCTGATAAACAAGATAAGCCTACTGTTAATATTAATCTTTCTGATAACCCAGACAATCCATTTTCCGGAATAGAGGAAATAAAAAATATAGACAAAAAAATATTGAAAGCATCAATGTCTATATATAATGATTTATATAAAATAAAAAATGGAGAAAATATTGTTAATAAAAAAGTCGAACAACTAAATGAACTACAATCAGAATATAATATTGGTGATAAAGTCACTATAGAAACTACTAAAGGTAATAAACAAGGAATTATAAAAAGTTTGTCAGAAGATGGAACAAACTCCACAGTAAAGATAGGTAATGAATCATATTCAGTCGAAACAAAAGATTTTATTATCTCTCAAAGAGAAAAAGTAGCTGAAACAATAAAGGAAAGTCCGAAAACAATTTCTAAAAAAGAAATTAAAACAGAAAAAGAACCGACTAAAAAAGTTACCAAAGAGGTAAAGAAAAAAGTTGAAGAAACTACTACCGAGAAAGTAGCGCCAAAAGACTTTTCAGAAACTCGCTATAAAATATCGCCAGAAGATAAAGCATTGCAAGAACGTGCAAAATTATTAGAGCAAAGAGTAAATCAAGCCACGCAAAGTGGAGGTCTTGCTATAAAAGAAACAATCGAGCTTGCACAAATCAGAAAACAATTAAGAGTAAAAGAATTAATAAATGATGAAAATTTAGCATCTAATGATTATTCAAAATCATTATCTAAATTTATTAAAAAAATATTACCTACTGAAACAGCGGAAGGTGCTACAAAAATAGAAAAAGATTTTATTGTTTCTGATAGAGTAAGAAATATTTTAAAA
>JBAYME010000080.1:0-2787 GCA_041663725.1 Minisyncoccota bacterium
ATTGTTGATGGGTTTAACTGGTCTAATACATTTAGTAAATTTTATAAAATATTAATCTCTTCGGTTTTAATGGGAGTTGTTAGTTGGTTATCAATAAAATTTTTAGATCTTTTCATTCTCGATACTACTCATTTTATTCCAGTCTTAACTTTAATGGTAATTTCCTCAATTATTGGTTTAATTACGTATATATTTGCTGTTAATTTTCTAAAAATGGATGAGATTAAAGATTACCAAAAATATTATTCTAAATTCAAAGATTTTATTTTCCACAAATAGTCATATATACTGAATGTATGGCTATTAAAAAAGAACTGTCTCTTCTACCCGAATCTGAAAATCCAAGGTCTTTTGGCGCTCGCTTTTTTAAATGGATTACTACCACCGGTAGAGTCACTATTGTTTTAACTGAACTTATTGTTATTTCAGTTTTTATTTCTCGATTTTGGTTAGATCGTAAAAATTCAGATTTATCAGAAATTGTTCGTCAAAAGCAAGCAATTTTAGAAAGTGCAACTCCATTCGAAACAGAATTCACTAAATTACAACAAAGATTATCCTATATTAAAAGCCTTTATTCTAACCAGCCTGAATATGATAAACAAATTAGCTCTTTGATTTCTAGTACGCCCACTGACCTTTTTTATAACAAACTTTCTATTTCCACAGATGAAAAAACTAAAATTACTACCATTAACACATCTTTAATTGGTTATAGAGAAGAAAGTATTGTTTCCTTCATAACTAATCTCACTCTAAACCCCGATATTAGCCAAGTGAATATCACTAAAATTGAAAAAAAAGAAAAAGAAAATCAATATTTAATCTCCATCGTTTTATATTTTAATGGGAATAAGACTAAAATTGAAATATGATCTACAATAAAAACTGGTTTCAACTCCAACCCATGTACAATTTTATTCGGAAGCAGGCCGAAAATGAAAAATTTTTAAAATATTTGGAAATTGGTGGTACTTTTATTTTAATTACCATTTTTCTCTTTTTTGCTATTATGCCTACAATGACTACAATTTTTTCTCTTTTAGGTGAAATAAAATCAAAAGAAAGTTTCATTGAAAAAGTTGACAAAAAAATTGCAAATATAATTAAAGCTCAAGAAAACTATTCACAAGTACAGGAAAAATATTCATTAGTGGAAGAAAGTTTTCCTTCACAACCACATTATTACAATGGTGCCTCTAATCTTGCCACTATCTTTAAAAATTCATCTTTAGATATAAACCAAATAGGTTTTAATTTAGGTGATAACAATACCCCAGATGAAAATAGTAATCAATTTTTCAAATCTTATCAAGTAAATTTAAGCGGCACTGGATCATATTCTTCTATTATGGATATGATTAAAAAAATGTCCAATAATCGTCGTCTTTTAAATACTTTAAGTATTCAAATCAATCAAATTAAAACTGATAAAAGTGAAACAGGTTCAAATAAGGTGGAAGTTAGTCTTTCTAATGATTTATTTTTTTTACCTGACAATTAAATGAAAAAAACTAAAATGTCCTTCTATTTTGTTTTTATCTCTTTTTTTACTCTTTTGACCATATTTTTCTCAATAGTTCAAAAAAGCTATTTTAGTTTTATAACACCTCAAAAAGTAATAGAAAATAATGCTCTCTTGAATGAATTTAATCCAAACTTAGACTTAACTGTTATCTCTACAATTGAATCTAAAAACAAAAACACTGATGAGTCATTTGATTTTTCAATCATTAAATCAAGTAAACCTTTAAACAAAAACACTTCAGTACCGACCGCAATTTCAACACCCCCAATCGCCACTGGATCATCGATAATAAAGGAAGCTTCGACATCAACATCCACACAAATTCCAACCACAATGCCATAAATTATGTTTAAAGAAAGAAAAATACCAACAATTCTAGGTCTAATAGTTCTAATTGGTGGAGTTTTTGTTGGAGTTTTTTTAACCAACCAAAAAACCGGTTTTGTTTCCAAAGCTAGTGGTAGTTGTAGGCCGGAGAATTCTCAGATAACTAATACCACTAATAATTCTGTTTCTATTTCCTTTGTAACCGAATCACCCTGTTCATCGTCGTTGTCTATAAATAATCAAACAATTGAGAATGAGGCGGTGGTCAGCACTGATCAAAAAAGTAAAATCCACTATTTTGATGTTAACAATTTAAATGCTGCTACAGAATACAAATTCTCTTTTATTATTGAAGGAGTAACATACAAAGAATCATTGTATAAATTTGAAACAGCAGCCAACCCCAGTGGTTCAATTCCTTCCTCAAATTTAGCCTGGGGCCGGGTTTTCACCCCCGAATTTAAAGCGGCCAAAAAAGTAATTGTTTTTGTTAATATTCCCGGGTCGTCACCTTTATCTGCCTTGGTGACTTCATTAGGTAATTGGAATATTTCTTTAGCCAATAGCTTTAATGAATCAAAAACAAGTAGATTCACTCCAACGCCGAATACTTCAGAAGAAATTATTGTTATTGATAAAGATAACCAAATAACCCAAATTACGGGCAATACTTCAAATAATGATCCAACCCCAGATATTATTTTAGGTCAAAATCAATTTTCACCATCTATTGTCACTTATGACACTAAAACCGATACTGGTTCATTATCCTCAGTTACTCCAGTTTCAAACTCAAAAGAATTAGATATTTTGAATCCAAAAAACAACGAATCTATTTCTACTCAAAAACCAGATTTTTTTGGAACAGGACCTGTTAATTCCATTATTAAAATTGAAGTTCATTCATCAACAGTTTATAACGGCGAAGTTAC
>JBAYME010000081.1:0-2738 GCA_041663725.1 Minisyncoccota bacterium
CTTACATTTGGATATTTTCCACACGCAAATCCCCAGATCGTAAAAACAAAGTAACATTAATTGATGCAAGTTCTGTTCGGACACAATTACGAAAAAATCTTGGAGAAAAACGTTATGAAATAAGCGATGAGAATGCAAAAGAAATTTTGACATATTATTCTACTAATAAAAACAATGATTATGTAAAGGTATTTGATACTACTAACTTTGCATATAGACAGATTACAATTCAAAGACCACTTCGTTTAAAGTTTGAGATCACCGATAGTTTAATAGAACAACTCAAGAACCACAAAGAATTCTTAAATGATGCACCTAGTAAGAAAAAAGGTGAAAAAGGTGTTATTGAAAATAGGAAGTGGCAAGAACTTCGCGAGACAATTTACAAAATATTAGAAGGAATGCGAGGGAAAGTGCTAACTTCACGCACAAAGTTTTTAGATTTGATAGAAAGTAACCTTAAAAAGGAAAATCTTAATATTACAAAAAGGACAATCAAAATTATTTGGCAACAACTTGGTGAACGAGATGAAAGAGCAGAAATTTGCTTAGATGAGGATGGAAAAATTGAGGCTGATAAAAATTTAAAAGATTATGAACGTGTACCTTGGGGGACAGACATTGATGATTATTTTGATAAAGAAGTTATACCTTATACACCCGATGCCTGGATAGATGAAAGTGTGTGTGATACCAAAGATGGAAAGGTTGGAATTGTTGGTTATGAAATTCCTTTTACTAGATATTTCTACAAATATAAAGAACCAAGAAAAATAGAAGAAATCGAACTTGAAATAAAAAAAATAGAAGAGGAAATTCTTTCCAATCTAAAAAATTTATGAAAGATATTGTAAGTGATTCAAAAGTTAGCTGGCTCAAATACGTACCCAAAAGTTGGCAAATTTTTCGTGTAAAAAATTTGTTTGAAATATCTAATGAAAAAAATTTGGGTGAAGATATTCCAGTTTTGTCGTTAACCCAAAGAGGTATAAAGATTAGGGACATATCAAATAACGAGGGACAAATTGCAGAATCATATGAAAACTATACCCGCATAAGAAAAAATGATATGGTTTTTAATCCCATGGATCTTTGCACAGGCGCCGTTGATCTATCAGTTTTCGATGGCGTTATTAGTTTAGCTTATACTACTCTTAGAGAAAAAGGTGTTTCAAATTTATTTTTGAAATATTATAAATATTATTTTCAGTGGCATTATTTAAATGAAATATTTTTCCCTTTTGGACAAGGTGTCTCAGTTGATCACCGTTGGACGTTAAAAGACGATATTCTTCTTAATTTTCCAATCCTGGTTCCACCATATGAAACTCAAAAAAAGATTTCTGATTTTTTGGATAAAAAGATAAAAGTAGTTGATGAGATTGTTGAAAAAAAAGAAAAATTAATTGAATTATTGTTTGAAAAACGCTCTTCACTTATTAGACATGTTGTAACAAAAGGTCTTAGAAATCAAATTAAAATGAAGCATTCCGGTGTTGATTGGATAGGAAATGTTCCCCAAGAATGGAATATTAAACCTTTAAAATCATTGTTTTATTCAAAAAAAGAATTAGTGGGAACTGATTCTGATAAGTACACATTGTTGCGCCTTGCTTTAGATGGTGTATCTCCCAAACAGGAAGGACAAGGTGGAAAAAATCCTGAAAATTATGATGCATATCAACTATATTTGCCAGGCGATTTAGTTTTTTGTACTTTTGATTATGATGTCACACCACGTACGATTGGTTTAGTAGAGGAAAAAGGTATTTTAACCGGGGCTTACACAAGGTTGGTTCCTTCTTCTGATATTGTTAGTAAATATTATTATTATTATTATTTATCATTGGATATTGATAAGGTCCTACTTCATTTATGTACAGGTCTTCGTCATGGTCTATCCAAATACGTTTTTTGGAGCCTTGCTAACCCCGTTCCACCAAAGAGGGAGCAAAAACAAATTGTAGATTATTTAGACTCTGAATCTTCTAAAATAAATATGTCTATAACACTTATTAAATCACAACTCGAACAATTAAAAAAATACCGTTTATCACTTATATATTCTATGGTAACTGGAAAAATTAAAGTATAATAATTATATGCCAAATATACACCAAAATTTAAAAGAGATTGAGTTTGAGAAACACATTGAAAAAGAACTTTCAAATTTACACGATTTTCGTAAAAGAAATGCAGAAACAGACTATGATAAAGTATCTACCTTAGATATATCACTTCTTTTTGAATTTCTACACAACACACAAGAAGATAAGCTCATACGTTTAGGTGAAATGTCTGGCGGAGATTTTAAAGGAAGAATTACTCGTAGGATTGATGAGGAAATTAGCAAACGCGGAATTATTGATTGTTTGCGCAAAGGAATAGAAGAAGGACCTATTAAGTTTGATCTAATGTATTTTCGTCCTGTTAATGCAGAGAATAAAGATGTGGAGCGAATGTATAAAAGTAATATTTTTTCCATCACTCGTCAGGTAAAATTTTCACAAAAGACAGAGCAATCAATTGATGCATTACTCTTTGTTAATGGAATTCCTATTATTACGATGGAACTTAAAAATGAGTTAACTGGACAGAACGTTTATCACGCTATTCGACAATATCAAAACGACCGTGATCCTAACGAAAAATTATTTAATTTTAAGCGATGCATAGCACATATTGCCATTGATACAAGCGAGGCATATGTAACCACCGAACTTAAAAATGAACGTACA
>JBAYME010000082.1:0-2633 GCA_041663725.1 Minisyncoccota bacterium
AATACTGGCTCAAGCTCACAAACGTAGGCAACTCTCTTTAATTGCTCACAAGCAATCAAAATACTGCCTGATCCTGCCGTAAGGTCTAGAACTATATCTCCAACTCGAGTACATCTCTTAAGGGCTTTATAGTGTAATAGAGGGCTCTTTTCTGTAGGGTGTGAGTATTGATTGCTTGGTAATCTTTTTGCGAGCATAAGGTTAGAATTGTCGATAATCTCTTTGTGTAGATCATTTCCATTTGTCATATCGTTGTTTTGAATTTCATTGAGATCATTAAACCTTTTACAAAGGTATGGAGAACCAACTGTTCCGTATACAGCAAATTCTGTTGCCTTGTTAAAAGCAACGCTGGGTGTGGGAGATGAATTGTTCTTTACCCAAACAAGTAATCTTTTTGAATCTATACCGAGTTCTTGATACAGAGTTTGAAGCAACCATACATATTTTTCATCGCACCAAAATATGACATGTGTGTCTTTTTTGATTACTGACAAAGCATTTCTCAAAAGAGTTTTTATAAAGGTTTTGTACTCTTCATCTGTTTTATTGTCGTTGGTCGTCCCTCCATAGTGCTTTTTGTTTCCAACACCTTTGTTATAACTCAAACCGATATTATATGGGATATCGTCATTAACCATGTCTGCTTTAATACCATTCATGAGCTCAGATACAGTATTTTTATCAAGAGAACTTCCGCAGATTAATCTATGCTTTCCGAGCGCAAAAAGATCACCTTTTTTGATTTTTATTTCACTTCTTTTTATTTTATTTAGTTCTTCTTCATCATTCCATTCACTATTTTCTTCTTTAGGTTTTTCATCAAAGATATGGCTTAAATCCAAATCGTCAAATCCAGCAAGTTTGAGATCATCAAGATCAAAGTCTGATGAGAGCATTGACCAATTCCAAGATCCTCCTGATCTATTTGAAGTCAAAAGATAATCTTTGAACTCTGCTTTTGTAAGTTGTCTCGATGGAACCCTAACCTCTATTTCTTCTTCACCTCTACCAAGCAATATTAATGCCTGTGCTCTTTGGTGACCTGCGACTATGGTTTGGTCTTTATTAATTGCAATCAATTCTGCAACATTAAACTTATCTAGACTTCTTTTAAGACCTTCCATTTGTTCTTTGCTAATAACTCTAGGATTTTTTGTATAAGGTATTAAATCCTTAACCTTTCTCACTTCTGTGCGCCATACAAGTTTTTGTGGCACAACTTTTTTCGTTATTTTTTTCATAACAATATTATTAAAATTAATAAGCTGTAGTTTTTAACTACAGCTTAATTAAATCATTGAAAAATTTTATTTCGGGATTTTGTGGCCTACTTTTTCCCGAAACGCTTATTTCTTAATTTTTTTATTTCTCTTGAATAATCATATATTTTTTCTGGATCAATATATTCTCCAGTCTCTTCTTCAATATTTTCTGCAATGTCTTCTTTCTTAACCACACAGTCTGTAAAATCAACTGAATCAACATATTTTCTATTGTCATATTTTTCTTCAGATATTAGTTTTAGATCCACATTGTGAATTGGTCTAATTTGTGGAAGATTTTTACCAAAATATACATTTACATATTTCTTCAATTCAACAAGGTCCTTATCAGTTAATTCCTCGTATATTTCCAAAGTAACAGTTTTATTATTTTTATTAAACATTTTTACAGAAAAAGGTAATGCTGGGGCCCATTGTATTGATCCAAAAAATATATAATGTCTAAGGCTGTTTTTATAATGTTCAGGAATATTATATTCAGCCATTATATCCTCGATACTTTTACTTAAATAATTGAAAGGGAGCATTAAATTTATTTTCTCTGAACGTTCTTTTGCCTCTTTAATATCTACCCCATTGTTTTTTAATGATTCTCCTATTATTTTAAGAGCATTATTGTAGTGTTTACTTTCTTGTATTTTGTCCGATCTTTCTGCAGTATCTTCTGTCCACTTTTTGCTAAGTAAATTTTTTTCTTCATCACTTAATTCTCCGCAGTACATTTCTGTGCTTATTTCTAAAACACTTCTTATTTGATTAATTTTTTCAATTAATTTTCCGTTCGAGAATAGAAGTTTAAGGTTGTCTATATGTTTGGACCCGAAAGTTTTTTTTATTTTCTTCTTTTTCATGTCATCTAATATATACCTGACGTATTAAATCTACAAATTTTATGTTCACATGTTACTCACAATTTATCAGTATTTAAAACTATTATTTTAATGGAAAAATTGACAAAAACGTGCTAAAATGGGACTGTATCCAAGAAATATATGTAAAAGATATAACTAATTTTAAAGAAATAATAAACATGACAACTTATAAAAAAGAAGAATATTTGAAAAAAGACTTACCTAACAAAGAGGTATTTTATTTTAAGAATGAAAAAGATGATTATGATGTACTTTCGAGAGAGGTTTATAAAAAGAAACAATTAGAAATACATTTTCCTTTCAATCCAACGGGTGGACAAAAATATAAATATATAGAAAGTATAGAATTTCATAACATTTCTCCTAAAAATATAAATGGTGTATATAAAGTAGCTAATTTTGGTTGGGGTTTTACTAAAAACTTAAGTCCAGTAATTTATAATCTTGAAAAATTTCCGGCAATTAAAAAAATAAT
>JBAYME010000083.1:0-2510 GCA_041663725.1 Minisyncoccota bacterium
GGTTATAAAGAAGCTTCATTTGAAATAAAAGGAAAAGACTGTTATAAATTTCTTCGCTATGAAACCGGTGTTCATAGAGTTCAACGAGTACCATCTACCGAAAAGAATGGGCGTATTCATACATCTACTGCATCAGTAGCAATACTTCCTCTTCGTAAAAAGACTAAAATTGTAATAAATCCAGCCGACATAGAAATAGAATATTCACGATCAGGTGGTGCTGGAGGGCAGAACGTTAACAAAGTTGAAACTGCTGTTCGTCTTATACATAAGCCAACAGGTATAGATGTTCGTTGTACAACAGAAAGAAAGCAACTCGCAAATAGAGAGAAGGCGATGGAAATTTTGCTTTCAAAACTTCAAATGATGAAAGACGAGGAAGAAGCAAGTAAATATTCCGCTGACAGAAAAAACCAAATCGGGACAAGTGATAGAAGCGAAAAAATCCGTACATATAATTTTCCTCAAGACCGTATAACTGATCACCGCATTAAACAATCTTGGTCAAATATTCCAGGTATTATGGAAGGGAATATAGATAAGATAATCGAAGCCCTTTCGTCTGGCGTTATCGGGGAAGCAACCGACGAAGAAGAGTAAAATCATTTTCTCGTCGTTCTGAGCTAGGCCTTGCCTAGCTCAGAATAATTTTATAAAATACAAGCATATGTCTATTAGAAAAATTAATTTTGTTGATGGTGAATATTACCATATATATAATCGTGGTAATAGTAGACAAAAAATTTTTATAGATAAAAACGACTATTTTCATTTCATGGGTCTTCTTTTTGCTTGTAACAGTACAAGTAATTTAAAAACCGAAAATTTGACTCGAAAAAATGGACTAACAATTTATGATTTTGATCGAGGTGACAGCTTGGTCGATATTGGTACTTACTGTCTAATGCCAAACCATTTTCATATTCTCATTACAAAAAAATCAGAAGGTGGAATTAGTAAATTTATGCAAAAGTTAAGCACTGCATACTCAATGTATTTTAATAAAAAATATAAAAGAAGCGGGAGTTTATTTGAAGGTAAATTTAAATCAGAACATGCTAATGATGATAGATATTTAAAATATCTATTTTCTTACATTCATCTAAACCCTATTAAGCTTATCCAACACGAATGGAAAGAAAGTGGGGTAAAAGACAAAGAGGAGGCACTAAACTATTTAAAAAAATATTTTTATTCAAGTTGCATAGATTTTTTAGGAGAAAATAGAATTCAGAATAAAATAATAAATCATGAATCATTCCCAAAATATTTTCCATCTAAAAATTTATTTAAAAAGGAAATATTTGAATGGATTAGTTATAATAAAAAATAGCCAACTTCTAGCTTCAGAATCTTGAGCTAGGCAAGGCCTAGCTCAAGATTATCTAGCCCTTAATTTCTAGTTACTAATCTAGGTTGCATTCTTTTTATATATCTGTTATAATTATCTTTAGTAGTTAGCTTACGTTTTGGTATTTGTTTCATTCTTCGTATGTGTTAAAAGCATTGAGAGTGTAAATGAAATCGAGCTTTGCGATTACATTTATAAATTAGCTACTTCAAATAGACGATATGAAAGTATCTCTAGGAGAAGCATCATTGTCATATATGGCAAAAAAGTTATATGTTGGTGGTCTTCCTTATAAGACTTCTAACGATGAGTTAAAAGCTCATTTTAGTGCAGCAGGTGCGGTCGTTTCAGCAACTATTATCATGGATAAAATGACTGGCCGTTCAAAAGGTTTCGGTTTCGTAGAAATGGAAAACGATTCTGATGCTGCAACAGCTATCTCAATGTTTGATGGAAAAGACTACGAAGGACGTAATCTTACCGTTAACGAAGCTCGTCCTATGGAAGAGCGCCCAAGAGGTAACTTCCAAAAATAATATATTTATTGGAACAATCTAATAAAAATCCCCAACTCGCAAGAGAAGGGGATTTTTATTAGATTTAAAAAATTATTGATTTTATTTAAAGAAAATATTGAACTAACAAAATTTTAAAATTGTGCGTGTGCTTGGAATCGGACCAAGGACCTCTGTCTTATCAGGACAGCGTTCTACCACTGAACTACACACGCATTTTGAAGCAAATTTATATCAGATTTTAGATTCTCAGTCAAATAAAACTTGCAAAAACCAAAATATTCAATAACTATAGCAAAAACTTGAAAAAATCGCAATAATCTGATAGATTAGTAAGGAGGCAACAAGCCTTTTTCTTTTTTATGGAAAACAACAATAAAATAAAAAAACCATGGTGGAGAGACGGCGTTATCATTTTTGTGAAGGTTTCCTCATATATAGCATTCCCAGTAATTATAGCTTCTTTCGTAGGAAAATCTTTAGATAAAAAATATAATACTGAACCATTTATCTTTTTTATTTTGATAACAATTGCCTTCGGTTCAACAATGTTTCTGATCTGGAAAGAAATGAAAACATATAAAAAGAAAATAGAAAAAGAGGAGAAAAAATAATTTATGAATATAGAAAATAATACAGAAGAA